>NZ_DATFZD010000124.1:0-36785 GCF_035314665.1 Mycobacterium sp.
GATGGGCAAGCGCTATGTCGATGACGGCGGCGCGGAGGTGCTCGTGACCAAGGCGGGGGCGGGCACCTTGAGCGTGGGTGAAACTGCCTTGAGCCTCAAAGAGGCGAAGCCACTGCCCGCCAGCGACTGACGATGGCGAACCAAGCGGCACTGACCATTCCGGCCGACGGCATCAAAATGGCCGCGGACGCCTTCGGTGATTCGTCGGATCCACCGAGGTGATCGCGGTGATCGCCGAATCGATTACCGCGATGTCGAATCCGGCAGTGCCGAGTATTGGCGGCTGATCGGGGGCTCCAGCGAAGACCGAGGCGTCATCGTTGAGCGCCGCGTTCAGTGACACCTACAAATTGGCGCAACACTTAAACCGCTCGTAGTAGTTACGGTAACTTGAATAATATGAACCGCGCGCCGGTGGGTGTTGTGATGATTCACGGTGGACTACACACTTCCTGGTGCTGGCATCGAGTAGCGCCCTTGTTGACGTGCCCCTCCATCGCCGTGGACTTAACGGGCCGAGGAAAGCGCCCTGCGTGCCCGGCGTCGGTGCGTGTAAGCGACTTCATCGGCGCAGCAGTCGACGATCTCGTCAACGCGGGGTACGAGAAGACCGTTGTGGTAGCACATTCGCTGGGCGGGATCACCGCGTTGGGGATGTGCGCTGCGGTGCCGGATCGGGTAGCACATGTCGTCTTCTTGTCTGCTGTGACACCGCGACCGGGTAGCAGGCCCGTCGACGACCTCCCCGTGGCTCTCCGGTGGTTCGCGAAAGGGTCGATGAAGCGCCAACTTTCCAAGCCGGATGGCGCCTTCACACTTCCGAAATTCGTCTCGCGACATATGTTCTGTAGCGATCTCTCCGCCGCAGACACCGATGCCGTGCTTCATAATCTCGTCCCCGAGACACCCTCCATTTCCCTTGACTGCATCGAGGGAGCAACTTGTCCGGCTTCAATCGGGCGTACATATGTACGGCTGGCGCGAGACCGAGCGCTATGGCCAGGTATGCAGCGACGGATGATCGCCAATATCGCACCGGTAGAGGTGGTTACGATCGACGCCGGGCACGAAGTAATGATCAGCCGACCCGAAGCATGTGCGGGCGTGATCAATTCGGTCGTGGCCGGCCTGTCGTGACGAGGTGCCAGCGCGCGGCGCGCTAAACGATCATCACCATCATCGCCTTTCGGCTGATCACTCGCCCATGATCAACACTCCGCGAATATTCTTGCCATCCTTCAAATCGGCATAACCCTCGTTAATCTGCTCCAGCGCATATCGCTTGGTGATCAACTGGTCGAGCATCAGATCACCTCGCTTGTAGCGGTCCAGCAAGTGGGGAATCATGTACCGAGGGTTGCCCGATCCGTAGAGCGCACCGTGAATGCTCTTCTCCCAGAACGTCATCTCCATGAGGTTCAGGCTTACCTCGGTTTGGAGGATGGGAGCTACGGCGGTCAGGATAACGCGACCGCGCTTCCCGACGAGGTTGACGGTTGGCGAGACCTGTTCGGAAGTCGCGACGCCGGTGGTGAGTATGGCGACGTTCGCCATCTGGCCGTGGGTCACGGTCCCGACGAGGACGGCCGCGTCCGCCAGGCTCGCCGCACTATGGGTGGCGCCGAAAGTCTTTGCCTCGTCGCGCTTCCAGGACACCGGCTCGACGACGATGATGTTCGCCGCGCCTGCGGCACGAGCTCCTTGCACCGCGTTCATGCCGAGGCCGCCGGCACCGACGACTACCACGGTGTCACCGGTATGCACTTTGCCTGCGTTCACCGCCGAGCCCCATCCCGTGGCGACGCCGCAGCTCACCAGACACGCGAGATCCAGTGGAATATCGGGATCGATCTTCACGATCGAATACTCGTGAACCACCGCGTGGCGGGCGAATGCGCTCAGCAGATTGCCGGAGGCGATGTCCTGCCCTCGGGCGTGCGCGCGGAATCCGCCGTCCGAAATCGCGCGTCCCAGGGGGATCGAAGCCCCAAGGTCACAGAGATTTTGGGCGCCGTTGACGCACGACGGGCACTTCCCGCAAGAAGGTACGAAGCTCATCGCGACGTGATCACCGACGGTTACCGACGACACGCCCGGACCCACCTCGGCGACGATCCCGGCGCCTTCGTGGCCCCTGATTACCGGGTAAGGCGATGGAAGGTCCCCGGTAGCCGCATGGTCGTCGGTGTGACAGAGGCCGGTCGCGACGAGCTGCACCAACACCTCACCGGTACCCGGTGGATCGAGTTCCACGTCTTCGACCGACCAGCGCTCGCGTGCGCCCCAAAGTATCGCGGCCTGTGTCTGCATGCGGAGCTCCCAAATTTCGCCGATTCGCGTCGCATATCGAGAAGCAGGAGATCGAATCGTACGAGTTACGGTAACTATATTGACGGTGCACAGCGTAGCTGTTAGACAGGTCATAGAACAGTCTTTTGGCGTGTCACCGACAGACCGCTGGCGAGGAGATCGAGTGAGCGACCTAGATCTGACCCTGGTTTCCGCCAACGATCACCTGATCGAGACGGCCGATGTCTATGAGGGCCGGCTGCCGGCCAAGTGGGTGGATCGCGCTCCGCGCATCATCCCGCTGGAAGGTGGCGGCCAGCAATGGGTGCTCGACGACAAGTCCGTGCCGTTGTGGCGGCACAGTGCTGTGGCGGGAATGACGCCCGAGCAGTGGCTGGATTCCATGCTCGTCACCTTCGACGACATCCGCCCGGGATGCTATGACCCGCAGGCGCGACTGGCGGACATGGATCTCGACAGGGTCGCCGCGTCGGCCATCTACTCGTCCCCAGCGGGCGTCGGGTTCGGCGGCGACTTCTTCTCGTACGCCAAGGACGCGGAACTGGGAATTGCGGCGATGCGAGCCTGGAACGACTGGTACTTCGAAACCTGGATTTCCGCCGCGCCGGAACGGTTCATCCCCGTCCAGGTGACGTGGTACCTCGACGCGAAAGTCGCTGCGCAGGAAATCTACCGCAATGCAGAGCGCGGCTTCCGAGGTGTGACGCTGCGCAACCCAACGGACATCGGCCTGCCGTGGCTGGGGGACCCTAGCTGGGATCCGCTGCTGCGGGCGTGCCAGGAGACCGGAACCGTCCTCGTGCACCACACAGCTGATCTGCCGCACTGGCCGAAGATCAACTGGAGCATCTCCCTGGACACCGTGCCCTACGGCTACGCAAGCACGATCTTTCAGTCGGGCGCGATCGAGGCCGTGGCCAGCTTCATCTGGGCCGGGCTCGATGTTCGGTTCCCGGGCCTCAAGGTGTTGATCAGCGAGTCGGGCGGGACGTGGCTTCCCCATCTCTTGGAGCGACTGGATTGGTGTCTTGACTACTCGCTCCTGCACCGCCAGGGCTGGCCCGACCTTGACCGCAGACCCATCGACATGCTCCGGGACACATACACGTTCAGCACACTGGAGGCGCCGACTGCTCTGCGCCTGGCCCAGGAGCTGGATTTTCACAACTGGGTGCTGGAGATCGACTATCCGCACATGGAGTCGATCTGGCCCAACAGCCAGAGCGTCTACAAGCGCGACCTCAACGGTGTCGACGAGACCTTCGTCGAGAACTTCACCTGGAGGCGGGCCACCGAGCTGTTCAATTTCCCTGTCAAGATGGTCGAGCGTGTCTAGTCCTTCTTTGTTGATCGACGGCCGTCACCAGGCAGCATCGCAGGGGACGCCCCAAGACGTCGTAGACGCCTCCACGGAAGACGTCATCGCCACGTTGCAGCTGGCGGGGCGGTCCGACGTCGACGCGGCGGTGGCGGCCGCGCGGCGTGCCTTCGACAGCGGCCCATGGGCGACGACGACCGCCGCGGAGCGTGCAGGCTATCTCGACGCCCTGTGTCAGGCCCTGCTGGCACGTGGCGACGACGTCGCACGAACGGTAAGCCAAGAGAACGGTAACTCCATCGCGACATCGCCGATGGTGCAAGCGTTGAGCGCCGCCGTGGTGCCGGGATATTTCGCACAGGTTGCCCGCGAGTTCGCGTTCGATCTCGAGCCCAGGACAGGGCTGTACGGCAATCCGGTGCATATCTCGCGGCGACCGCTCGGGGTGGTGGCAGCTATCGTGCCGTGGAACGTCCCGTTGACCATCGCGATGCTCAAACTGGGGCCCGTCCTGGCGGCGGGATGCACCGCGGTCGTCAAACCCGACCCCCAAACAGCGCTCAGCGCACAGATTCTCATCGAGGCGGTGCAGGCGTCCGGGTTTCCCGACGGGGTCATCAACGTTCTGCCCGCAGATCGAGACGTCAGCGAGTACCTAGTCTGCCACCCCGATGTCGACAAGGTGTCGTTGACGGGTTCGACCGCCACCGGTCGCCGGGTCGCTGCTCTGTGCGGGAAGCGCATCCGGCCCTGCACCCTCGAACTCGGTGGCAAGTCCGCGGCGATCGTCACGGACAGCGCGGAGCTCGACCATCTGATCGCGGGCCTGCTACCCGGTATGACAATGATCAACGGCCAAGCATGTGTGGCTCAGACCCGGCTGCTGGTTCCGGCGAGCAGGGCCGACGAAATCACCCAGGCTTTCGCGGAGGCGTTCACCGCGCTGCGAGTGGGGAATGCCCTCGATCCCGACACCGACATCGGCCCACTGATCTCGGAGACCCAGCGTGCCAGAGTGCTGGGTTACATCGAACGAGGCGTGGCCGACGGCGCGACCGTCGCAGCTGGAGGAAAAGCCACCTCGGTCGACGGCCGCGGATTTTACGTCGAGCCGACATTGCTGACCGACGTTCACCCCGACGCCCTCGTCGCCCAGGACGAGATCTTCGGTCCCGTCATCGTCGTCCTGCGTTACGACGACATCGGCGAAGCCGTTGCCATAGCCAACAATTCGCAGTACGGGCTGTCTGGTTCGGTATGGACCAAGGACCCCGACGAGGGTCTCGCGATAGCGCGACGCATCAAGACCGGCGCGGTCAACGTCAACTACTTCAGCATCGAGGTTGGCGCGCCGTTCGGGGGATCGAAGTCCTCCGGCCTCGGTCGTGAGGGCGGTCCCGAAGCCCTGGACGGATACCTGGAATACGGCTCAATCGGCGTCCAGTCGCCGGCTTGATTACTAAACGGAAAGGGCCACCCATGCCGCTACAAGACCACCATCAAATCATCTCGGTCGATGACCACCTCATCGAGCCGCCCCGAGTGTGGCAGGACCGTCTGCCGGAGAAGTTCAGAGAGGCCGGTCCCCGGATCGTCGAGACGAACGGGAATCACGTGTGGCACTACGACGGCGAAGTCTTTCCGACGCTTGGACTCAACGCCGTCGCGGGTAAGCCGCGAGAAGAGTGGGGCTTGGACCCCGTTCGATATGAGGACATGATCCCCGGCTGCTACGACCCCGCCGCCCGTGTCAAGGACATGGACCTCGACGGCGTGCAATCGGCTATCTGCTTCCCGTCCTTTCCCGGCTTCGGCGGAGGCACATTCCTTCGGGCAAACGATAAAGAACTCGCCCATCTCTGCGTACAGGCTTGGAACGACTTCTACATCGACGAGTGGTGTGCAACCGCGCCGGATCGCTTCATTCCGATGGCGATCCTGCCGGTGTGGGACATCGACCTAGCGACGGCCGAGGCGCAGAGGGTCATCGCCAAGGGCGCGAAGACGATCTCATTCCCCGATAGTCCGCAGCCGCTGGGCCTGCCAAACTTCTACACCCGCCACTGGGATCCCCTGTGGTCCGTTTGCTCGGAAGCGAAAGTGCCGCTGTCACTTCACTTTGGCTCCGGCTCCTATGTTCCCGGTTTCCCGTTTCAATCGACGAACTTGGGCCTCGGGATGCTCGAGCAGAACGCACCGTTCGTCGTCGCCATGATCCTCTTCTCGTCGAATCTGATGTGGACCACCGTCGACCTGTTGATGTCCGGAGCGCTGCAGCGGTTTCCAGACTTGACGTTTTCACTTGCCGAGGGCGGAATCGGGTGGATCCCCTACATCCTCGAGCGGTGTGACTTCGGGTGGGAAAGGCACCGCTACTACCAGAACATCGACTTCGACGCCCGGCCCAGCGATCTGTTCCGCAAGCACTTCTACGGTTGCTTCATCGATGACGAGCACGGTTTGGACAACCGACACAAGATCGGCGTCGACCGGATCACGATCGAGGCGGATTATCCCCACTCGGACTCGAACTGGCCCAACAGCCGCAAACGAGCCGCCGAGGTCTTCGCCAATATTCCTGACCACGAAGTCGAGATGATGGTCGAGACCAATGCCCGCCGCATGCTCAACTACCCGCGCGGAGGTCAATGAGGATGATGCCCGGTGGCGAACTCCTCGCGTCAGATGTGAGCGTGCAGTCGACGGCGCCGGTGCGGGTGAGCCGAACGACGACGGTGCCGGGCACACCCGCCCAATTCTGGACAGTTTTGGCCGAAGACCCCAGTGCATGGGGTTTGTGGTGCCCGGGTTTCTCCACGAAGAGTGGTTGGGTCACACCGGGCGCTCCCGCGGTGAGTAGCCAGCGGCTCATGCATGCATTCGGAACGACGTTCCTGGAGACGATTCTGGAATGGGAGGAATCGCAGCGCTTCACCTTCTACATCAACCGACGCGGTGTTCCCGGCCTTCGTCGGTTCGTCGAAAGCTGGTCCCTGCGGCCAGCAGGCAACGGTGGCGACGCTACCGAGGCGACGTGGACGATGGCTGTCGAAAGCGTCTTTCCCACTTTGATTTTGCGTCACGCTTTGAGTGTGCAACAGCGAGTTATGATGGCGATCGCAGGCCGTCGGCTGGCGAAGATGTTGAGGCTCGATCAGGCCCTCGTTGATCGGCTGCGGGTGTCGCCTGCCGCGACTCACGCAGTGTCCACGTTTAGTGGGCACTGCGTTGACGCTTACGCTTCTTCGCCGAGGATTCGATTCCTTCGATGAAGATGTCGAGCATGATGTCGAACTCGTTGTCGGATCCGAAGCGAGCGTCTCCGCTGGTGTTGACATCAGACCCGCCACCCACCGACTTGACGAGATCGTCGAGGTATTCGCGGTGGTGGGTGGACGTGCGGGTGAAGTCGTCTTCACGGAGCGCAGAGGCAACGGTGAACATCGACAGCCCAAAAAACGCCCTCACGGCCACTTGGGGTGGCACGCCGCCATTCACCATGGCATCGACGTGGCGTCGGATGTGCGCGACGATGGGTGCATAGCTATCCGGATCCGCAGGCAATATCTCGCCGCGGAAGAAGATGAGATCGGCCAGGGTCGGATGGCGCTTGAGGCTGTCGCGGACAGAGTGATAGTGGACGCGTAGCTCCTCTTGCCATTCTGCGTCCGTTGCGTCGACGTGGGTTTCGTACAGCTCGAGCGCAGCGCGTTGCCCCATGGCGTCCAACAACTCATCGCGACCGCGGAAGTACGAGTAGAGAGTCATCACGCCGACGCTCAGTCGCTCGGCCAGCACGCTCATCGTGAGACCGTCAATGCCGGACTCCCGCGTGATCGTCAACGCAGTATCGACGATCTGTTCAGCAGTGAGGGACCTCGGTGCACCCCCACGCCGTGGGCTTCGTCCGGCTTTCGCAGACGTCGACATCACCGTTTCCTCTTCGTCTGAAGTTCTACGCGTCTGTCCGGCAGCCTACGTCCACATGATGTCCCGAGCGTGGCCACCGACGCGATGGTGCACGCCAGCCCATAATGGGTAGCCAATTCGAGCGCTGGCATCGTGCACGCAACGTCGTACGGTTCGAGCGCCCCGCCAAATTCTCGGGCGTCCCTACCAGCAACGCGTATGCGTTACGGTAACAGCATTGATCGACGGCGGGTGATGTATTAGACAAGACGAGAAGCGCACTGCTTCCGTCCGTGGAATGGCAGGAATGCACAACGTGAAAGGAGTGCCGCGTTGAGTACTGCCGTCTGCCCGCACGCGTAGGCGCCGGTAGCGCGAAGACCGTTGACGCGATGAAGGGCGGTGTGAAGCTACGCGACCTACTCAACATCTCGGTCCGTCCCGGCGGCGAACGCAGTGGCGCGAAATCCTTTCGGTCGTCGCAACCCTGTCGATCGGAGTTGTGATGACCGCGTGGACGTTGAATTCGTCGGGGCTGCTTGTTGTTTGACCTAGATGCCGACGGTTTCTAGTGCCGGGGGTTTGACGGCGTTGGGGTCGGGGTTGGCGATTGGTAGGCCCATGAAGCGCCTGGCGTTGTCGCCCATGAAGTCATAGGTCCGCCGGGTGTCCATGCCCTCGGCGTAGTGCCAGTAACGCTTGGGCTCGGCCAGGCCTTCGGGGTGTGGCCAGTCTGATCCGAACATGACTTTGTCCCATCCGACGGTTTGCACGACGTCGGCGACGGAGCCCTCCCAGAACGGGCTGACCCAGACGTTGCGGCGGAATACGTCGTGGGGATGTTCGGGGAAGTTCTGCGGCATCTTGTTGTACGTCGACTGCAGGTCGTCGAAGAGCGGCTTGATCCATGAGCTGCCGTTTTCGACGCTGGCGATGCGCAGCTTCGGGAATCGGGTCAACGTGCCGTGGCAGATCAGGCTGGTGAGCATGTCGGCGATTTCCCGGTGACCGAGCGCGGTCCACTTGAAGGCTGACATCTCGAACGCGCTGCTGGTTGACGGCGGTTCCCACTTGTCGATGTATTCCTGCAGTGGAGGTTGGCTGGCGTGCAACACGATTGGCAGGCCCGCGTCCTCGACGTCGCGCCAGAACGGATCGAACTCCGGGAGCGCGGGGGAGCGCCAGCCCTTGTAGCCGTTCACCGGCGCCGGCTTGATCAGCGCGACCTTGGCGCCGTTGTCCAGTATGTATTCGAGTTCGCGACGCGCTTCGTCGACGAGTCCCAGGGTGAGCACCGGCGTCGAGTAAACCCGGTTGGCGTGGCTGAAGCCCCAATGTTCCAGCATCCACTGGTTCAGGGCGTGGATGATCGCCACCGTCAGGTCGGGGTCCTCGGCGGCCGAGTGCTCGACCAGGTTGGCCAGCGTCGGGTAGTTCAGGCATGAATCGACTCCCTGGCGGTCCAGTTCGGCGATCCGGTCCTCGGGGTTGCGTGCGCCAGGCGGAGTGTCGATGCCGCGGCCCGACATCTCCCGCATCGACAGACCCTCGGGGTTCTGGCCGGAGTAGAACTTCTCGTGCGCTCCGGGAGCGGCGACCCGTTCGAACGTCGGGTTGGGCATGTAGTCAGTGATCTTGTTCAGGATCGCGATCCGCGTATGCCTGCCCATCTGGACGAACTGCACCTTGGGCTGGAACTGCTCGGGCAGGTATTTCGTCAACGCATCGGGGGTCTCGTACATGTGCTGATCGGCATCGAAAATCGGTGCGTCGGTGAACTGCGTCATCGTGGTGCCTCTCGCTATCGATATACGGCTCGGATATGAGTTTGGCGGAACTTGACAGTTGTGTCAAGTCTGGGCCGCTATGATCAAGAATTAGCATTTTAAGTGTGATGATTGCGGTTGACGATGCTGTCATATAAGGTCGCCGCATGACGGTGACCCCGGCTTCGCCCGCCGAGCGGCAACTGGACGCCACTCGCGGTGAACGCACGCGCTCTTCGATCCTTGATGCCAGTCGCAGACTCTTTCTGGAACGCGGCTACGCGGGCACCCCGATCAACGCGATCACCGAAGCGTGCGGTATTTCACGGGCCGGCTTTTACACGTACTTCAAGGACAAGCGCGAGATCTTCGACGTCCTCGGCAAGAACGCTTACCGCGAGGCCCTCGCCGTCATCGCCGAATGGGCCGACGCCGACGATTCGTTCGGCCCGGCCGACATCCGGGCCTGGGTCGGCCACTACTTCGACTATATGGATCACCACGGCGCGTTCGTGCTCGCGTCGACGCAGTCGGCGCCCGACGACGATGATTTTCGAAAGTCGCGCAACCGCATGGTGACTCGGGCGTCGTGGAAGCTGGGCCAGGCGATCGCCGGCAACGGCGCACACTCACCCGACGTCATCGGCGTCGCCGTGATGGGCCTCTTGGACCGGGCCTGGTACACGGTTCACCGGCAGACCGTGGCCGTCGACCGCGACGAGATGATCGCGGTGGTCGCCGAGATGATCGTCGCGATGGCGGTTCCGCCCGCGCCTCTCGCGTCGTGACCCCGCTGTCGCTCGACACGCCGGACGTCGTCGAGTTCATCCGTGCCAATCATCGCGTGTTTCTCTTCTGCCGCGACGGCGCCCGACGGCCGATCGGCTATGCAATGCGTTCGGTCGCCTATCGCTCCGCCACCCGCTGTCTCTACTTCGCCACCTATGCCAAGAGCGCCAAGGTCCACCACCTGCGCTCGGCTCCCGAGGTCGCATGCCTGATCGGCGACGACGAGGGTTGGGTCTCCGTTGGTGGCCTCGCGCACGTCTACCAACCGTCCGCAGCCGAGGTCGACGAACTCATCGGCGAACGTTCACCGGATGAGCGCGTGCCCGAGTCGGTCGTGACGAAGGTCCGCGACCGCCTTCTCAGCGGCAAGCGGTGCTTCATCGGTCTGAGGCTCACCGAGATCCGCGCCGCCGATCTCCCCGATCGACGTGCCTAGCCCGCGCAGCGGCGGCCCGGTTTCCATGACCGAGGAAGAACTGGCCGAGTTCCTGGCGCAGGGCCCGTGCGGCGCGATCTGCGTCGACGCCGACGGCCAGTTGCTGGCCCTACCGGCGCGGGTGGTCGACTTCGACTCCGCGAAAATCGCCGTCACCGTTGACGGCGTCCATGGTGACACCACGCAACACGCTGAGATCCAGGCCTGCGTAGTGGCCGACACGTTCACCGCCTATCGGGACATTCGCGGTGTGATCGTGCGGGGCACGGTGGTATGGCCACCCGGATCGGACGATATGGCCACGCTGACGGTCAGGCGCACGCTGACGTTCTCATTCGTCAACGCCTAGAGGACGAGGGGTATCAACGCGGCCACGTCGGCGACGCTGCGTAACAGATCGTTGAGGTGGGTGCATGTGCTGGTGCCGAACAACTCTTGCCGGACCCGGAAGTGCAAGTCGCTCAACGTCATACCGGCGATCCGCTGTGCGCTCGCGACCGCGCCGGGACACTCCCGCCAGGGCAGCACCCGTGGTGTGGCGCGTGATTCGACGATGACGCCGGTTTTGGCGTCGACCTCGGCGTCCAGGGTGTACTCGTGGATGATGGTCTCGATCCCGTCGCTGCGCACGTAGGTATCACGGAACATCGCATCGATGCCCACCCGTGACGGCGACTCACCCTGGTAGACGTCAATGCGGCGCCTGCGGCGCATGGCGTGGCGCGGTAACGCCGCCACGTGGTGCCAGGCCCACCGGTCGTCGTCGTTATCGAGGTCTGGAGCCTGCGGGCCGGTGGCGATCACTGGATCGCCCGCCTCGAACGACGTCAGCAACAGCCCGCCGGTCGCGAAGCCCGCACACTGGTCGGCGACCGGCAGGTACCCCGATTTCGCGACGTCCCCGAGCAGGTTCGACGCCGACAGCGCATGGCCGGATATCAGGGTGGCGACGGGAACGTCGTCAAGCAGCGTGTAGCGCAGGTCGCGGGCCTCCCGCAGCTCGGGCGCCGCCTTGTCGGCCGCGGCGCGAAACCCGCTCATCGCAGGGGCGCCCGCCAGCCGCGACATCGCGGCGACCGCTGGCGTCAGCTCGACGTGACGGACGACGCGGGCGATCAGCTCGATGGTGGCCGAGAGCGTCGCGGTGCTGAGCTCGGTCGCCGTTCCGTCGGCCGCCGTCCACAGATCGCGCGCCCGCCCCATCAGATACACCGGGTCCAGCGAGCCCTCGTCGCGGGTCATGTCGATCGACGTGGTGCGGCGCGCAGACCGGGGACGACGCAATGGATTACCGGTCGTGGGTTCGTGCACGCCGTGCAGCGGATGAAGCCCGAAGGGCGGGGAGCCCAGGTCGGTCACCGGATGGACTTTAGCTCCCCTGGGCCGGTCGGAACGCGAACGTCAAGAGCGAGTGACCATCGGCGGTCTCCAGTGTGGTGGTGGTCGACACCAGGGGCTGGCCGATCCGCAGTTCGGCCGGGATCGCATCGACGATCAGCGTCTCCACCAGCACGCGTTCGGCCAGCTCGACGAAGCCCACCACATACGGCTGGAACACCTTGGGGTCCCGATTGCCCTTGTACGGCAACGGTGGTGGGAACTCCTGGGTGGTGTAGGTGTACAGCGTTCCCTCGGTGGACAACTCGATCGGCTCGATGTCCTCCTGGATTTCGGCGTCGCCGTCGAACAGCTCGGGCCGCTCGGCCGGGAACTTCACCACGCCTGTTGAACGGCGCCGCGACGCAAGCAGCACCGCACGGTCGCCGTCGACCCGGAAAAGTCCCTCGGTGATCAGCGGGGTCATCTCAGGCCACCTCGATGACCATCGCGGCGCCCATGCCACCGCCGGCGCACATCGACAACACGCCGATACCTCCACCGCGCCTGCGCAATTCGTAGATCGCCGAGGTGACCATGCGGGCACCCGTTGCGGCGATCGGGTGGCCAAGGCTGATGCCCGACCCGTAGACGTTGACGATGTCCTCGTCGAGCCCCAGTTCGCGGGCGCACGCCACCGCCTGCGCGGCGAACGCCTCGTTGATCTCGAACAGTGCGACGTCCTTGAGCTTGCGGCCGGCCAGTTCCAGCGCCTTGGGAATGGCGGTGATGGGCCCGCTGCCGGTGCGGTTCGGCGCCACCCCGACCGCGCTCCACGAAAGGATCTGCGCCAGAACGTCGCTCGCGGTGTCCGGGGCGGCGAGCGCCACGACGGCGGCGGCATCGTTGATGCCCGAGGAATTGCCGGCGGTCACGGTGAAGCCTTCGATTTCGGGATGCAGCACTTTCAGGCCCGCCAGCGACTCCATCGAACTGCCGCGACGAGGATGCTCGTCCTCGGCAAACGTGATCGTGCTGCCGTCGGCCTGGGGAACCTCGACGGGAATGATCTCGTCGACGAATGAGCCGGCGTCGATCGCCTTGACCGCGCGTTGGTGACTGCGCAATGCCCACTCGTCCTGCGCCTCGCGGGTGATCCCGTACTGCACCGCGCAGTTGTGCGCGACGGTGATGGACATGTCCAGCGCTGGTGCGTCTGCGGTCGGCGGATGCGACAGCGGAAACCACTGTTCGTAGTCCTCTGGGGACTTGCCGGTGGTGAAGGGCTTGCGCTTTTGCAATATCGGTCCAGTGGAGAGCGACTCCATGCCGCCGGCCAAAATGGCGCGGCTCATGCCTGCCGCGATCTGACCCGCGCCGACGGCGATCGCCGAGAGGCTGGACGCGCACTGGCGGTTGACGGCCAGGCCGGGGATCCCGGTCAGGCCGAGGTCAACCGCGATGTAGCGGGCACTGTCGCCGCCGCCCTGCAGGCTCTCGGCCAGCACCAGGTCGTCGAACTCCGCCACGTCGAGGCCGGACCGTTCCACCACCGCCGCGACGACAGGCTTGGCCAGTTCGACCGCGGGCATGTTGGCCAGCGTGCCCTTGCGCGCCGTTCCGATCGGTGTGCGGGCAGCGGCCACGATCGCTGCGCGGGACGTGGTGGTGGCCATGTGTCTCCCAAGATCGTCAGGGTGACGGGCTGGTTGCCCGATGAGCGAGGCCAGTCTATACCGTTAAATAGATATCGATATATCAGGTCAGCGTGACGTTGGGAGCAGCCCGTGAAGGTGATCAAGTCCGTCGATGACGCGCTCGCGACGATCGGGGAGGAACTCGGTGTCAGCCGGTGGGTGGACATCGACCAGAGCCGGATCGACGCGTTCGCCGACGTCACCATGGATCACCAGTGGATCCACGTCGACGTCGAGAAGGCCAAGGCCGAAAGCCCTTACGGCGCAACGATCGCGCACGGCTTTCTGACGCTCTCGCTGATCCCCGGCGTAAGCAAGGACAACTACCGCGTCGAGAACGCCAAGATGGGCATCAACTACGGCCTGAACAAGGTGCGATTCCTGTCCGCGGTCACGGCGGGCAGCCGGGTGCGGGTCCGCTCCGAGCTCGCGGACGCCGCCAAGGTGGCCGACGACACGGTGAACCTAACCGTGCGTCACACCGTGGAGATCGACGGTGTCGACAAACCGGCCGCGGTCGCCGAACTGATCGCTAGGTTCGTCTGGTGACCGGCGGTCCGTTCGACGGTAAGGCCCTCCTCACCGGGGCGGGCAAGTCGCAGGTCGGCCGGCGGCTCGGCCGGACGGGGTTGGATCTCACGCTCGAGGCGGTGCTGCGGGCGATCTCCGATGCCGGGCTGAGCGTCGACGAGGTCGACGGGATCGCCAGCTACCCGGGGCCGGGCGTGCCCGATCCCGGGTTCTCCGGGGCCACCGTTCAGGAGGTCCGCAACGCACTCGGGCTGCGCTCCCGCTGGTACGTCTCGGCGCTGGAGGCCGCGGGCCAGATCGGCCCGGCGATCGAGGCGTGCATGGCGGTCAGTCTCGGGCTGGCCAACCACGTCGTGGTCTATCGGTCGGTGTGGGAGTCAACCGCCGCGCAGCAGGCCGGCGGCGGTCGCGCCTCGGTGCTGTTCGGCGGCGGCGAGTTGCCTCCGCACCTGGAGTGGACGGCACCCTTTGGCGCACTGTCGGCGGCGAACTGGCTGGCGATGCCCGCCCAGCGCTACATGCACGACTTCGGCCTGACCCGCGAGCATTTGGGCCGCATCGCGATCAACGCCCGCACCAACGCCGGACTCAACCCCGACGCGGTCTACCGCGAGCCGATGACGATGGACGACTACCTCGGTGCCCGGATGATCTCCGAGCCGCTGTGTCTCTACGACTGCGACGTGCCATGCGACGGCGCCACCGCGGTGATCGTGTCGCGCCGTGACGCCGCCAACGGCCTGCCGCGTCACCCGCTGACGGTGGAGTCTGTCGGCCCCGGCATGTTCGAGCGGGCGACCTGGGACCAGCGCCGCGACATCACCACGATGGCCGCCCACGATTCGGCCGCCACGCTGTGGGAGCACACGACGCTGACTCCCGCCGACGTCGACATGGCCCAGCTCTACGACGGCTTCACCTTCCTGACCGTGATGTGGCTGGAAGCGATGGGTTTCTGCGAGCACGGCAAAGTCGGCCAGCTCCTGGAAGACTCAGCCGACGGTTCGCGTATCGCTCTAAATGGTTCGCTGCCGATCAACACCAGCGGTGGGCAACTCTCCGGTGGTCGACTGCACGGAATGGGCTTCCTGCACGAGGCGTGCGTGCAGTTGTGGGGCGAGGGCGGCGATCGGCAGGCGCCCAACACTCCCGAGGTGGTGGCCGTCGGGGTGGGCGGCGGACCGGTCGCCGGGTCGATGTTGTTGAGTAGCCGGTAAATCGATGACCGCGGTCGACGACATGACGCTCGGTGACATCGTGACCGACAACGCGGTGCGCTTCCCCGACGTCGTCGCCTACCGACACGGCCACCGCACCGTCACCCACGCCCAGTTACGGGACCGGGCAGTCCGATTGGTGTCGGCGATGGCCGCGGCCGGGGTCAGGCGTCAGGACCGCATCGCGGTGTTGAGCCGCAACAGCATCGAGTTCGGTGAGCTGAACGCGGCCGCCCAACTCAGCGGAATCATCATGGTCGCCATCAACTTTCGGCTCTCGGTGCCGGAGATGGCGGACGCAGTGCACCGCCTTGCCCCGTCGATGGTGTTCTGCGCCGATGAGTTCGTGCCGGTGATGTCCGATCTCTTAGCGGGTATGGCGTCGGCGCCGATGCTGGTGGCCATCGGGGGAGACGCGCCGCCGGCGAGCACCGCCTACGAGCATTTCGTCGCAGGAGGCCGCGGTGGAGAGCCGGAACTCGTTGCCCGGCCAGACGATATCGCGTACCTGTTGTTCACCAGCGGCACCACCGGCGCGTCCAAGTGCTGCATCCTCGGACAGCGTGAGATGCGCCGGGTCGTCTTCACGATGAACAATGAAATCCGTTGCGGCAGCGCCGATCGCGGGCTGATCAACATGCCGATGTTCCATTTCGGTGCGATCGGGATCATCGGCGGACTGCACGCACGCGGCGGAACGGTGGTACTGCAACAACAGTTCGACGCCGCCGACGCGGTGCGGTTGATCGCCAACCAGCGGATCACGGTATTACACCTGGCGCCGGTCATGCTCAGCGCCTTGCTCGATGTCGTCAGTGACCGCTCCGCGGTGCGATCGGTGCGCACGGTGGTCTATTCGGCCGCACCGATGAGCACAGCCATCCTGCGGCGAGCGCTCGCCGTGCTACCGGATGCCGGCTTTCTCAACTTGTACGGGCAGACTGAGGTGATCGTCTCCGGACTGCCCCGTGAGTTGCACGATCTCGACCAGCCCCACGCCGAAAAGCTGTTGGCCTCTGTGGGTTTCCCATTTCCCGGGACGCGGGTGCGGCTGGTCGACGACAGCGGTGGCGTCGTCCCCGCCGAGCAGGCGGGTGAGATCGTTGTGCGATCCGACGCTATGTTCCGCGGCTACTGGCAGGACCCCGCGGCCACGCAGGCGACGCTCCGCGACGGGTGGTGTCGCACCGGCGACATGGGCCGGTTCGATGAACGGGGGCTGCTCTACCTGATGGACCGCAAGAAGGACGTGATCATCAGCGGCGGGGAGAACATTTACTCGCCCGAGGTCGAAGATGCGGTCTGCGCGGTTGGCGGGGTAGCCGCCTGCGCGGTCATCGGGGTGCCCGACGACAGGTGGGGCGAAGCGGTTTGCGCGGTCGTGGTGCCGCACAGCGGTGCGTCGTTGACGCTGGAGACGGTGCAGGAGGGCGTGCGGCGACGGCTGGCGCGCTACAAGGTGCCACGGCGGCTGGTGCTGGTCGCCGATCTGCCTTTACTGGTCAGCGGCAAGGTGGACAAGAAGCGATTGCGCGCCGACCTTAAGGGCGCAGGAGCGCACGGCGTAACAGTTTGACCATCAAGTCTGCGGCCCGCTCGTCGCTGTCCGGCGTGCTTGCCGTTGCCGGCTCGGACATCCGGCCCAGGACCGCCATGAAAACCGCGCCCGCCACGTCGGCGTCGATGCCGGCGGGCAAGTCGACGGTGGACAGCAGCGCGGCAACCGCTTGGTGAATTGTGCCAATGCCGTGGTCGACGTCGGCGCCGGAGAGTTGTTCTGCGACAGTGCCGTCGAACCAGGCCCGGATCACGCCGCGGTAGGTGCGATGGAATCGGACGTAGCCACGCATCCACTCGGTCAGTGAATCGGGGGCCATGGCCGGCAGGGCGGCGGCGTGCTCTTCGATCTCGAAGACCGCCCGGCGGGTCAGTTCGGCCAGGATCTTGTCCTTGGTGCTGAAGTACCGGTACAAGGTCGCGCGGCTGACATCGGCCGCCGCTGCGATCTCGTCCATACCGATCGCGTAGTAGCCGCGTTCGGCGAACAAAGCCGAGCTGACCGACAGCACGTCCTGCCGAATCGGCGAGCCCGGAGTGTCGGTGACTGCGGGCGCGGCCCCGGCACTGTTGAGGGCGCACGGCCGTGTTCGCACACACGCCTCTGTCACATCGGGTGTTGCTTCCTGCAATACGTCGTCCGGGGTTTCGGGAAATAGCATCAGCTGCAACGCGACGGTCAACGACCACGACAACGTCGCGCGAGCGGGCAACGGGAACAGCTCCCGGTAGCGGTAGAGATGAACCATGTGCGGAATTCGCCCCACTGCTGCGGCCGCATCGTCGACTTCCAGCTCTCCCAAGCGCGTTCCGCGCAGCCGATCGGTGACCATCCGATGGAACTCCTGGGCGGCTGCGCTGGCATCGATGACGGACAACCCGGTAGCGGTGCCGATGCCGGGAAACTCGGCGAATACCGCGGCGTGGGCGTCGTAGATGTCCGCCCATTCGACTAGCCAGCGGTGCAGCGCGTGCACTCCGTCGGCCGTCGGGGCGAGTTGACCGAGATGTTCGCCGTGTGCGAGCACATCGCGTTCGGCCAACGCACTGAGCTCGCGGAAGATCTCCTCCTTGCCCGCGAAGTATTGATAGACGGTTGCGCGGGAGGCGTGGGCTGCCTTGGCAATAACGTCGAGCGAGGTGGCGTGGAATCCGTTGGCCAGGAACACCTCCGCAGCGCATCCGAGGATGCGGTCGCGGGTGTGCAGGCCGCGGCGACCCACGCCGGCATTGGCAGCGGGGGAATAGCCGGGGCGCCGCAACTTGTCCGGAGCGCGGGCCATGCCAGAAGTATCGGTGCGTTCCGACGCGGTTGTCATCGGGCCGATGGCGCTCCGGGCAGGTTGCGCTTGGCCTTGCCGGGATAGCCGAAGAACTTCTCGAAGTTCGCGTCGTTGATGGGGTGCGCGCTGTTGCGCGCAGCAGCCGACCGTAGCGCGTCGAGGCGCGCCTCGGCCTTCTTCAGCGCCTCGACCGGCCCCGATTGCCTCAGCCGCTGCGCGTCCCGCTCCGCGGCGGTGATCTCGATGCGAAGCCGTTCACCGGCCTCGCCGAAGGTCAACAGGTCGTGGTCATCCTCGTCGATCTTGTCCCGGCCTGCGTCGTCGGCCGGTCGGTTCGTGATCTCCATGTCGCGCCTCTCACCGTCTGGACGAATGTGGCGTACATCATATAGTCTGTGAGACGAACCGTCAGAAAACAAGACGATATGTCAGAAAAAGTTGGACAGCTCGTCAGATGCGAAGGAGCATCATGCCGCTTCAGGACGACCACCAGATCGTGTCCGTCGACGACCACTTGGTCGAGCACCCACGGGTGTGGCAGGACCGGTTACCGCAGAAGTACCTCGACCAGGGGCCGCGCATCGTCGAGGAAAACGGCATGCATCTGTGGCACTACGACGGGCAGGTCTTCCCGACCATCGGCCTGAACGCGGTCGCCGGCAAACCTCCCGAGGAGTGGGGCATGGATCCCGTCCGCTACGAAGACATGATTCCGGGCTGCTACGACCCGGTCGCCCGGGTCGCCGACATGGACCTCGACGGGGTGCAGTCGGCGTTGTGCTTCCCGTCGTTCCCCGGATTCGGCGGCGGCACGTTCCAGCGCGCCGAGGACAAGGACCTGGCGCTGCTGTGCGTCAAGGCGTGGAACGACTTCTACATCGACGAGTGGTGCGCGGTGGCGCCGGAGCGCTACATCCCGCTGGCCATCCTGCCGACCTGGGACATCGACGCATGTGTGGCTGAGGCAGAGCGCGTCGCCGCCAAGGGCGCCAGGACGATCTCGTTCCCGGACAGCCCGGTGCCGCTGGGTCTGCCGTCGTTTCACTCCGATCACTGGGACGGCTTATGGCGAGTCTGCTCGGACGCCAAGATGCCGGTGTCGCTGCACTTCGGGTCCGGGTCCTTCGTGCCGGGCTTCTCGTTCTCCACGATCAAGCCGGTCCCGGGTCAAATGGCGGTGCCCGACGCCCCCTTCGCGGTCGCCACGGCACTGTTCTCCACGAACCTGATGTGGTCCACGGTCGACCTGCTGTTCTCTGGCAAGCTGCAGCAGTTCCCGGATCTCCAGATCTCGCTCGCTGAGGGCGGAATCGGTTGGGTGCCTTACATCCTGGAGCGCACCGATTACGTGTGGGAGCGGCACCGCTACTACCAGAAGATCGACTTCGACACCCGCCCGTCGGACTTGTTCCGCAAGCATTTCTGGGGCTGCTTCATCGACGACGAGCACGGCCTGACGAACCGGCACAGCATCGGCATCGACCGGATCATGCTCGAGATCGACTTCCCGCACAGCGATTCCAACTGGCCGAACTCGCGAAAGCGGGCCGCCGAGGTGCTCGCGGAGGTGCCTGACGACGAGTGCTCGCTGATCGTCGAGGAGAACGCCCGCCGGATGCTCAACTTCCCGCGGGTCAGCGCGGACGCTCGGCAACTTGCCGGCGTCTAGAGCCCGCCCCGCGAGACCAACTGCGCGGCAATAACATTGCGTTGGATCTCGTTGGTTCCTTCGCCGACGATCATAAGGGGGGCGTCGCGGAAGTAGCGCTCGACATCGTATTCGGTGGAGTACCCGTAGCCGCCGTGGATCCGGACGGCGTTGAGCGCGATTTCCATGGCCACCTCTGATGCGAACAGCTTGGCCATCCCGGCCTCCATGTCACAACGTTCGCCGCTGTCGTACTTCTCTGCGGCGTAGCGGGTGAGTTGGCGTGCCGCAGTCAGTTTGGTGGCCATGTCAGCCAGGTAGTTCCCCACCGACTGGTGCTGCCAAATCGGCTGCCCGAAGCTCTCCCGCTGCTGGGCGTATTTCAGCGCGTCTTCAAGTGCTGCGCTCGCCACGCCTAGTGCCCGCGACGCCACCTGAATACGGCCCGTTTCAAGGCCTTTCATCATCTGCGCGAACCCTCTGCCCGGTTCGTCTCCGAGGATCGCCGAGGCCGGGACCCGGCAGTCGTCGAACGACAATTCGCAACTCTCCACGCCCTTGTAGCCCAGCTTGGGGAGGTCGCGTGAGACGGTAAGACCCTGACCGTGTTCGACCAGAACGATCGAAATGCCCTTATGGCGTGGCTGCGCCTGGGGATCGGTCTTACACAGCAGCGCGATCAGGCCGGACTTGCGGGCGTTGCTGATCCAGGTCTTCGCGCCGTTGATCACCAGCTCATTGCCCTCGGCGCGTGCAGTGGTCGTCATCGCCTGCAGGTCCGAGCCGCCACCGGGTTCGGTGAGCGCCATCGTGGCCCGCAGCTCGCCGCTCGCCATGCGCGGCAAGTACTTCTGTTTCTGTTCTTCGTTGCCGTACAACGAGATCAGCTTGGCGACTACGGTGTGGCCGCCCATCGCGCCGGCCAGGCTCATCCAGCCGCGGGCCAACTCCTCGGTCACCTTCACATAGCAGGGCATCGATACCGGTGAACCGCCGTACTCTTCGGGCACGGCCAGCCCGAAGATCCCGATGCGCTTCATCTGCTCGATCCACGCTTGCGGGTACTCGTTCGCGTGCTCGACCTCGCGGACCGTGGGCTTGACGTCGCGGTCGATGAAGGTCCGCACCGTATGGACCAACATGGTCTCTTCGTCGTTGAGCGCCAGTGCCATTGCGGTTTCTCCATACCGGTCAGAACTGTCAGAATCGAGTGAGTTTCACACAGCCTATGGCTTCTGAATACGCACTGATACAGCATATATGTTCACGGCAGGGATTGACGTTGGTGTCAGAAACGATGAGGTCCGTGGGATTCTCAAATTAGTTAAAGCTTTAGCCTTATGCTGACAGATTGGATGAGGCCGTGCGCTGGAACGGTCGTTGTGGAGGAGGTCGCATGAAGGTTCGTCTCGAGCAGTCGAAGTGCGTGGGCCACGCCCAGTGCTATGCCGTCGACCCGGAATTGTTCCCGATCGACGAGTCCGGCTACTCCATCCTCGAGGAGCACGAGGTGCGGCCCGGAGACGAGCAGCTCACCCGGGACGGGGTCGCCGCATGTCCCGAACTCGCCTTGATTCTGGAAGACGGCTGACCCGCGCGCTTGCCAAGTGGATGCAATACCCGGCACACTGCTCACATAGTTAACCAGGTTGACTTTGTGGAGTGTCATGCAGACAGCTGATTGGCGTCCCCGGCTCGAGTCGCTGCTCGAGGACTTCCGGCGTCGCCAGGCCGACATCGCGCGTAGCGGCGACCGGCCCGACCGCATCGAAGCAGCCCGAGCGTGGCACGCCGAGCTCGTCGATCATGAGTTGGCCGCCCCGGGGTGGCCGCGCGAGGTCGGGGGACTGGACCTGCCGCTGGCCGATCAGCTGGACTACTACCGGATGACTACAGATGCTGGTGCGCCGCCGCATCCTTGTCCGCTGTCGTTCATTCTCGCCCCCACCCTCATCGCGCATGGCACCAAGAAGCAGAAGGATCGATTCCTGACGTCGTTGTTGCGCGCGGACGAGTTCTGGTGCCAAGGGTTTTCCGAACCCGGGGCGGGCAGCGACCTGGCGTCGCTGTCCACCCGCGCGGTCCGTGACGGCGACGTGTATCGGGTGACGGGCCAGAAGGTGTGGACCACGATGGCCGACCGTGCCGACTGGATGTTCGCGCTGGTCCGGACCGGGTCGGGGGACAAACCCTCCGACGGCATCACCTATCTGCTGATCCCGATGAACAGCCCGGGCATCACCGTGCGTCCGCTGCGCGACATCAGCGGCGCGGTGCACTTCGCCGAGGTCTTCTTCGACGACGTGGAGGTGCCGATCGAAAACGTGGTCGGTGAGGAGGGTGCGGGCTGGTCGATCATGCGGACGTCGCTGGGCCACGAGCGGGCCACTGCGTTTCTGGCCGACGAGTTCAAGTACCGCCGCACGGTCGACCGGGTGATCGATCTCGTTGTCTCCCAAGGTCTCGACGACGACCCGCTGGTCCGCCAGGATGTCGCGCGGCTGGAATCGGGGGTTCGCACCATCGCCGCCAATAGCGCCCGTGCATTGGCCGCGGTACTGCGCGGCGAGGATCCCGGCGGGGTGGCATCGGTGAACCGACTGGTGAAGTCGGAATTCGAGCAGCACATGCACGCGCTCGCGTTGCGAGCGGCCGGTCCCTACGCGGCGCTGGGGAGCCGCGCGCCCGACGCCGTCGACAACGGGCGCTGGACGTTCGGCTACCTGATGAGCCGGGCCACCACGATTGGCGCGGGAACCGCGGAGATCCAACGCAACACCATCGCCGAGAGCGTGCTCGGGCTGCCGTCGCACCGGGGCGAGGGCACCCGCGCGGCCGCCGTCACGCCGGGCGCACCGCTGGCCGCGCCCGAGGAGGACGAACGCGAGCTGCGGGAGGTGCTGGCGGCCTCACTGCACGCCAAGGTGGACGAGGCGGCACTGCTGGATCGCAAGCGTCCCGTCGACGCGGCTGAACCCGAAGTGTGGTCGGCGCTCACCGAGTTCGGCCTACCGGGTCTTGCGGTCGACGAATACCTTGGCGGCGCCGGCGCCCGACCACGGCTGCTGTATGCCGCCATCGAGGAGGCCGCGAAGGCATTAGCGCCCGCGCCACTTGTTCCGACGGTGATCGCGCTCGACGTCGCGTTGCAGTGTGGCGCAAAGACTCTCGTGCAGCGGATCACGGCCGGCGCGGCGGCCGCGTTCGCCGTGCCCGTTGACGACAGCGGGTGGGTGACCAGCGGCCCAGAGTTGCCCGATTGGGACGAAGCGCGCCTTTCCGGTGTGGTGCCGGTCGTGGCGGGAGCGCCGAGCGCCGAGGTGTTGGTGGTGTTGGCCCGGGTCGCCGGCGGTGAGGTTCTGGTGACCGTCGACGCCTCCGCCGACGGTGTCGACGTGACCGCCCAGCAGCCACTCGACCTGACTGCCACCATCGGCTCGGTCACCTTGACCGCCGTCGACGGAGAGGTGCTCGCCGATGGAAACGACGTTGCTCGCGTGCTTAGCACGGCCCGGCGTCAGGCGGTTCTGGCCGTGGCGGCGGACTCTGTCGGGGTTGCCTCGCGCGCCTTGGCACTGGCCGTGCAGTGGGCAGGCGAACGGCATCAGTTCGGCCGCGCCATCGGCAGCTTCCAAGCGGTGTCGCACCGCTGCGCGGACATGCTGGTCGCGCTGGAGGGCGCGCGAAGCCAAGTGCTGGCGGCGGCCGAGGCCAATCTCGAAAAGTCCGGATATCTTGCGGATCTGGCCGTGGCGGCCGCACTCGATGCCGCGGTGATGGCCACCGAGGGCGCGTTGCAGATCCACGGCGGCATCGGCTTCACCTGGGAGCATCCGATGCACCTGCTGCTACGCCGCGCTCAGGCCAACGCCGTGCTGATCGGCCGCGCCGACGCGCTGCGCAACCGGGCGGCCGGTGACCTGTTGGCGCTGAGCCGCTAAGACGTCAGATCGAACAGGAAGACGACAACGTGGAATACGGAATGGGTCCCGAAATGGAGGCCTTCCGCGCCGAGGTACGGGCCTTCATCGCCGAGCATGCCCCGCCCATCCCGCCGCGGGCGGGCGTGCGCAGCGCGGCGAACGAAGCCGAGCTCAAGGCAATTCAGGACTGGACGGCGCGCCTGTTCGAAGCGGGCTACGTCGGCGCGGACTGGCCCGCGGAGTTCGGCGGTCGCGACGATCGCTCCGCTGAACACGCCATCGTGGTGGCCGAGGAGCTCGCCCGGGCGGGAGTGCCGGGCGTGGCAAGCGGCAACGCGCTGGCATCGCACACGCTGATCCATTACGGCACCGAAGAACAGCGTCGCCGGCACCTGCCCGAGATCCGGGCGGGTCGACAGCTGTGGTGCCAACTGTTCAGCGAGCCCGGCGCCGGAAGCGATCTCGCGTCGCTGCGCACCCGCGCGGTGCTCGACGGTGATACCTATACCGTCGACGGTCAGAAGGTGTGGACCACCGACGGGCACTGGGCCGACTACGGATATTTGCTGGCGCGCACCGATTCCGACGCCCCCAAGCACAAGGGCATCAGTGCGTTCATTCTCGACATGTCCAGCCCGGGCATCACGGTCCGCCCATTGCGCGAGCTGACCGGCACCTCGGATTTCAACGAGGTCTTCTTCGATGCCGTCGAGGTGCCGGCCGAGGCGATGATCGGAGCACCGGGGCAGGGCTGGGCGATCGCGAACGCCACGTTGGGGCACGAACGCACCAGCGTGGGCGCCGCAGTTGTCAAGCTGAGACTGGCCATTGACGGACTGGTCGCACTCGCCTCGCAGGTAACCCTCGACGGTCGTCCCGCGATCGACAGCGATCGGGTCCGCGATCGGATCGGTGAGTTCAGCGCCGAGGTAGAGGCGCTGTCGGCGCTGACGTACGCCAACCTCACCCGTTGGCTGCGGGGCGCCGAACGCATGCACGACGGCGCGATGGCCAAGCTGATGTTCAGCGAGCTGAATCTCGAGATGGCGCGCTTCGCCGTCGAACTCGGGGGCGAGGCAGGCGTGTTGGTGGAGGGCGACCCGGATGTCCTCGACGGCGGTCGTTGGCAGGACGAGTGGCTCTACGCCCGGGCCTACACGATTGCCGGTGGCAGTTCGGAAATCATGCGCAACCTGATCGCGGAGCGGGGCTTGGCACTGCCGCGCGATCGGCGCTGAATGTCACGCGCTGATCAGCGCCGCGCGGTGTTCGGCGACGCTCCCGTTGAAGGCCTCGTCGACCTTGATCCGTCGCAGGAACAAATGCAGGTCGTGCTCCCAGGTGAATCCGATGCCGCCGTGCACCTGCAGTGCCGTGCCGGCCACCTTGGCAGCGGCCGACTTTGTGTATGCCGCCGCCGCGGACGCGGCCCGGGACCGTGCGGCCGGCGGCGCGGTGTCCAACGCAAGAGCCGCGGCCCACAGGCTGGCCCTGCTCGCTTCGACAGCGACGACCATGTCGGCGCAATGATGCTTGACGGCCTGAAACGACCCGATCGGCGCGCCGAACTGTTCGCGCTGCCCGGCGTAAGAGACCGTCATGTCGAGCAGTCGGGCCGCCGCGCCCAGCGCGTCGAAGGCCCGGTGTACCGCCAACGCGTCGCGCACGAACGCCAATGTGCCGGCGGGCAACTGCGTCCAGTCGGCGATCGTCGTGTCGAGGTCCAGTCGCGCCCACGAACGGCTCAGGTCGAGCGTCGACATCACCGACAACGTCGGGGCATGGTGGACCACCAGGTATTCGCCGTCTCCCACCTGACCTGCTACCGCGATGGAGTCCATGTCGGCGGCCATCGGCACCGGACGCGTGAGCCCCCTCAGCCGCAGCGCATGGCCATCGAGACTCGCGTTAGGGCCAAGCGCCAATCCGGTCAGCGTGCCGCCCGTGGCGGGCGAGTCGACATGGTCGAGAAGCCACGCCGCAATACTCAGATCGGCGATGGGCAGCGAGCTGCCCGCGTAGCCGTGCTCCTCGGCCACGACCGCGAGATCGACGTGGGTGCCGCCTATCTCGGGTGTCAGGAGTGCCAGCAGACCCGATTCCGCCGCGTGCGCGAACGCCGCGGGATCGACGGTGACGGGCGCCGCGTCCAGCGTTGCGCGAACCCGGACGATCGGGTCGTTCTTGGTCAGCCAGGCCCGCTCCGCCGCGGCAAGTTGATCGTGTTCGTCGGTCAAGCCGAAGTCCATCGCAGGCCCTTCCACAAAGTTGACCTAGTAAACCATGTCCACTAGGTTCAGGGGAACGGGGATCGGCCGCGGAAGTCGATCCGGAAAGTCGAGATGACGAGCATCCACGAGGCGCTGGGACGGCTCTGGGACGCCAACGACCACGACCGCATGCTGGAGCGCGACGGGCGCTGGGCGTCCTGGGGTTCCGTCCGGTCGCTCACCGAGCAGATCGACCGGGAATTGACCGCCGCCGGCTGTCAGACGGGTGGCCGAGTCGCGGTTGTGCTGTCCAACCGAATGCAGTCCGTCGCCGCGCTCATCGCCATCTTCCGGGGCGGACGCACGCTGGTGACCATCAGCCCGCTGCAGCCGCCGGACAGGCTGAGCGAAGACCTTGCGGCATCCGGCGTCTCGTTTGTCCTTGCCCCGTCTGCGTTGTGGTCCGAAGAGGTGTTCCGCCGCACCGTCGCCGATCTCGGGGCGACCGGCTGGAGGCTCGACGAAGGCGAACTCGCCCTGCAGGTAAGGGGCACGAAGGAAGCGGTCAGCGGCGATCCTGCGGTGGCCATCGAGATGCTCACATCCGGCACGACGGGTGCTCCGAAGCGCATCCCCCTGACCCGCGCGCAGCTTGAGGCCTCCCTGGCCGCGGCGTTGCGGCACAACGATCGCCCGGACGTTAGAACCAAGCCGCCGCTGACCGGAACGGTCGGCCTGGTGACATTGCCCATCGTGCACATCGGCGGGTTGTGGTCGTTGTTGCAGTCGCTGGTCGCCGCCCGTCCGATCGCGATGCTCGACCGATTCACGGTGCCGGGCTGGCACGCCGTGGTGAAGCAGTATCGGCCCGCGGTGGCAGGACTGCCCCCGGCGGCCATGCGATCGGTGCTCGACTCCGACATCCCGCAAGAGGATTTGGCGAGCATCCGTGCCATCAATGCGGGTACCGCCGCGGTAGACACGGCGTTGGTCGATGCGTTCTTCGAGCGGTACAAGATCCCCATCCTGGTCATCTACGGCGCGACCGAGTTCTCCGGTGCGGTAGCCGGATGGACCGTCAAGGAGTTCCACGCGCGTTGGGCCGACAAGAAGGGCAGTGTCGGGCGTGCGTTTCCCGGCGTGCGTTTGCAGATCGTCAGCGAGGACGGCGCGGTCCTCGGCGTCAACGAGAGCGGCAGGCTGCAAGTCGCGACGCCGCAGGCCGGCGCTGCCGGAGACTGGATCACGACCAGTGACCTAGCGCATCTTGATCAAGATGGCTTCCTCTACATCGACGGCCGTGCAGACGACGTGATCGTCCGCGGCGGCTTCAAGGTCTCTCCGGAGACCGTCGTCCGCGCACTGCGTACGCACCCGGCGGTCGCGGATGCCGCCGTCGCACCTGTGCCGGATCAGCGGTTGGGTCAGATTCCCATTGCCGCAGTCGAGTTGCGCCCGGGGGCGGTCACCGATGGCGACGTGCTCCGCGAGCACTGCCGGGCCACGCTGACGCCTTACGAGGTGCCGGCGCGCGTCTTCGTCGTCGACGAGTTACCGCGCGGGGCGGCCCTCAAGGTCGACCGCCGCCGTCTGATCGCAATGCTCGAAGACCTGGGCGTGCCGACCGTTCAACCCGCCACAGCAGTTGAAACTCTAGCAACGCCAACCTGATTAGAACGAGACATCATGGGTCGAGTTGAGGACAAAGTCGTTCTGGTGACCGGCGGTGCCCGCGGTCAGGGCCGCAGCCACGCCGTCAAGCTGGCCGAGGAGGGTGCTGACGTCATCCTCTTCGACATCTGTCACGACATCCAGACCAACGAGTACCCATTGGCGACATCGCGTGATCTCGAAGAAGCCGGTCTAGAGGTGGAGAAGACCGGCCGCAAGGCCTACACCGCCGAGGTCGACGTGCGGGACCGCGCGGCGATAAGCCGCGAACTCGCCAATGCCGTTGCCGAATTCGGCAAACTCGACGTCGTGGTCGCCAATGCCGGCATCTGCCCGCTGGGCACTCATCTGCCGGTTCAGGCCTTCGCCGATGCCTTCGACGTCGACTTCGTCGGCGTCGTCAACACCGTCCACGCCGCGTTGCCGTACCTGACGTCCGGTGCGTCGATCATCACCACGGGGTCGATCGTCGGCCTCATGGCCGCTGTTCTGCCTCCTGGAGCGCCTGGCCCGGACGGCCCCGGCGGAGCGGGCTACAGCTACGCCAAACAACTGGTGGATTCCTACACCCTCCAGATCGCGCGACAGTTGGCCCCACAATCGATCCGCGCCAACGTCGTTCATCCGACAAACGTCAACACCGCGATGCTCAACAGCGAGCTGATGTACCGGCAGTTCCGACCGGACCTCGAGGCGCCGAGCCGCGACGACGCGCTGCTGGCATTTCCTGCCATGCAGGCGATGCCTACCCCGTACGTCGAAGCCGCCGACATCTCGAACGCGGTCTGTTTCCTGGCCTCGGACGAGTCCCGGTATGTCACGGGCTTGCAGTTCAAGGTCGACGCCGGCGCCATGTTGAAGTTCTAGGAGGACCATGACCACCACTGAAAAGCACAGCGCCGACGCGGCCGCCGAAGAGGGCCGCATCACCGACGAGGACATCGAACGCGCCAAAGGGCAGATCGGAATTCCCGTTCACCAGCGCGACGAAGCGTGGAACAAGCTGCCGTCGGCCGACGCCATCACGCACTTCGCCTTCGGTTGCGGTGACGACAACCCGTTGTTCCACGACCCGACCTACGGGCCGTCGACACGCTGGCACGGACAGATCGCCTCGCCGACCTTCCCGATTGCGACGGGCCTGGATCAGACCCCGAAGTTCACCGATCCGGAACGAAAGAAACTGTTCCGCGGTCTGTTTCGCGGAACCGGCAAGTACTACTCGGGGGTGAAGTGGACGTGGTACCGCCCGATCTACGCGGGCAGGCGGGTCTTAGCGGAGAACTACACCCTCGACGTCCAGGTGAAGGAAAGCGAATTCTCCGGTGGGCGTTCGGTCAAGGAAACCTACCGCTACCTCTACGTCGACATCGACGGCAACCCGATCGCGACCCGCGACGAGTCCTACATCAACGCCGAGCGGCACGGCTCGAAAAAGTCCGGCAAGCTCAAGGACATTCAGCGCAAGCACTGGACTCCCGAGGAGTTCGCCCAGGTCGAGGAGGAGTACGAGGCGGAACGACGACGAGGCGCTGATCCGCAGTGGTGGGAGGACGTCTCGGTCGGCGACGAGCTTCCGGGAATCATCAAAGGCCCGTTGACCGTCGTCGACATCATCTCGATGCACATGGGCTGGGGCTGGGGTGGCTACGGTGTGGGGCCGCTGAAGTTCGCCCACCAGCTGCGTAAACGGATGCCCGCCTTCTACCAGCCGGATGAGTACGGCGTCCCTGACGTCGTGCAACGACTGCACTGGGATGCCGGACGCGCTCAGGCCCTAGGTATCCCGGCCCCCTACGACTACGGCCAGATGCGCGCCGCGTGGGTGAGCCACCTGCTGACCAACTGGATCGGCGACGACGGCTGGCTGGCCGAGATGGACCTGCAGCTGCGCGGCTTCAACTACCACGGAGACGTGCATCGGTGCACCGGCACGGTCACCGCGAAGGGCGACGGCGCCGATGACCCGATCTCCCTGGACGTCTTCGCGACCAGCCAGCGGGACGAAACCACTACGCGGGGCACCGCCAAGGTGTTGCTGCCGTCCAAGACATCCGGTGCCGTGGTGCTGCCGGTCCCGGATGCCGACCTGAGAAGGCGCGGGGCACAAGTTGTTTCGCGAGTATCCGGCAAAGTCGGCGAAGAGATGCGACGACTGTATGGAGAGTGAGATCACCACATGAAGAGACTCGTTCTGGAACCGGAGCACGAGGCGTTCCGCGAGACGGTGCGGCAGTTCATCGATCGTGAGCTCGCGCCCAACGCTGAGCAGTGGGAGAGCGATCGCCTCGTGGACCGCTCGGCGTTCATCGCTGCCGGTAAATACGGGTTGATCGGGTTCAACATGCCCGAGCAGTACGGCGGTGGAGGCGTCGACGACTTCCGGTTCAACGCGGTGATCGACGAGGAGATCGCCCGTTACGGAGGGCCGTCGCCGTCGCTGAGCCTGCAGAACGACGTTGTGGGCCCGTATTTCTCGTCGCTGGCCAACGACGAACAAAAGCAGCGCTGGCTGCCGGGCATCATCAGCGGCGAACTGATCGTCGCCGTCGCGATGACCGAACCTGGCGCGGGCAGCGACCTGGCCGGAATCCGCACCTCGGCTGTCCGTGATGGTGACGACTGGATTATCAACGGCGCCAAGACGTTCATCTCCTCGGGTATCAACTGCGACCTGGTGGTGGTGGTCTGTCGTACCGACCCCGAAGCGGGCCACAAGGGCTTCACGCTGCTGGTGGTCGAGGCGGGCATGGAAGGCTTCAGCCGCGGCCGCAAGCTGGAAAAGATGGGTTTGCACTACCAGGACACCGCCGAGCTGGCCTTCGAGAACGTCCGGGTACCGTCGGCGAACCTGCTGGGCAAAGAGGGACGCGGGTTCTATCACCTGATGCACAACCTACCCTCGGAGCGGTTGTCCATCGCTATCTCGGCCATCGCAGGAGCGCGGGAGACCTGGCGGCAAACATTGCAGTACGCCAAGGACCGAAAGGCTTTCGGCCAGCCGATCGGCAGTTTCCAGCACAACCGGTTCCTGTTAGCCGAGATGGACACCGAACTCGAGATCGGCGAGCAATACATCGACCGGTGCCTGCAGGCGGTCGTGGACGGTGAACTGACGGCAGTCGAAGCGTCGAAAGCCAAGTGGTGGTGCACCGAGACCGCCAAGAAAGTAATCGATGGCTGCGTGCAGTTGCACGGTGGCTACGGCTATATGACGGAATACCGTGTCACGCGCGACTATATGGACAACCGCATCATGACGATCTTCGGTGGGACCACCGAGATCATGAAGGACATCATCGGCCGCGACCTGGGCCTGTGATCCCGCTGTGGTGAACGGCATCTCGGTCGAGCACGACGGCGCGGAGCTGCGGATACGGCTGAACCGGCCGGAGAAGCTCAACGCCGTCGACACACCGATGCTCGACGAGTTGTCGGCCCGCATCCGTGGCGCCGAGGCTGATGAGTCCGTTCGTGTAGTCCTGCTCACCGGGGCCGGCCGGGCGTTCTGCTCCGGCGGCGACCTCACCGGCGGCGACACCGCCGGCGCTGCCGATGCCGCCAACCGGGTGGTCCGGGCGATCACCTCGCTTCCCAAACCGGTCGTCGCAGGGGTACACGGTGGGGCGGTCGGCTTCGGGTGTGCGCTGGCGCTGGCCTGCGATCTAGTGGTGGCCGCACCATCGGCGTACTTTCAGTTGGCCTTCACCCGGGTCGGGCTAATGCCGGACGGTGGATCGTGCGCGTTGCTTCCGGGTCTGATCGGGCGTGGGCGCGCCGCGCGCATGGCGATGACGGCTGAAAGAGTCGCCGCGGCAACTGCGTTCGAGTGGGGGATGATCTCCTGTCTCACTGGCAAGGACGACTATGAGTCTGTGCTGGCCGACGTGCTGCGGTCGGTTTCCGGCGGTCCGACGTTGGCGTTGGGCTGGACTAAACGCGCGTTGGCCGCAGCGACCCTGACCGAGCTCGAGTCGGTGCAAGCGATCGAGGCCGAGGGGCAGTTGGCGTTGATCGACACCGCTGACTTCCGCGAAGGCGCACGGGCCTTCCGGGAACGACGCGCCCCGGATTTTCGTGGTCACTGAACGAAGGAGAGCCGACGTGAAAATCCAGAAGGTGCGAGTAGACGGGCTGGACATCGAGTACACCGACACCGGAACGGGTCCAACCGTCCTGTTCGTGCACGGCGTCTACGTGACCGGTGCCCTGTGGAAGGACGTCATTGGCGAACTCGGTGATGGGTTTCGCTGCATCGCGCCGACGTGGCCGCTGGGCGCGCACAGCACACCGACCGACGGCGCAGACCTGGGCGCTGAGGTGGCCGCGCGACGCATCGTCCATTTCATGGAAGCCCTCGATCTAAGAGATGTCACCGTCGTGGCCAACGACACCGGTGGCGGCCTGGTGTTGGCGTCGCTGGGTGATCCGACGTTGGACACGTCCCGGATCGCTCGTCTGGTGCTCACCAATTGCGATAGCTACGAACACTTTCCACCCGGCTCGTTCGCTCAGATCGTCAAGCTGTGCCGCTTGAGCTCTGCGCTGGGTGGAGGAATCTTGCGCCTATTGGCCACTGGCCCGGGGCAGAGCTTCTTCCTGAAGGCGGTGTCCAAGCACCCGCCGCCTCGCGAGCGGCAACGGGAGATCTTCGGCGCCTTCGCCACCAGCAGAGCGGCCCGTCACGACGCCGTCAAGGTGACCGCCTCACTGGACCCGGCTCTCACATTGCGCGCTGCACCGGCCATCGAGGCGTTCGACAGACCCGTCACCTTGACGTGGGGCACCGCGGACCAGCTGTTCCCCATCGACCACGCCCGCCGACTACGCGACGCGTTCCCGCATGCCACGTTGATCGAGATCCCCGGCAGCTCCACCTTCGTCATGCTTGATGCGCCAAGGGAACTCGCTGACGCGATCCGGAACGGCTGACAAGGAGCATCGCTGATGGACCTGGGTTTGGCCGGCGCGGCCGTGTGCGTTCAAGGGGGAAGCAAGGGCATGGGGCGCGCTGCCGCCGAGTGTTTCGCCGCCGACGGTGCACGGGTGGCGGTCATGGCGCGTGGACGTGAAGCGCTCGACGACACGGTGGCGCGACTGGCCGAGCTCGGCTCTCCCGACGCGGTCGGGCTCGTGGTGGACGCCGGTGATGCCACCAGCATTGCCAACGGTTTCGCGGAACTAGGCGAGCGGTGGGGCGAGCTCAACTCACTGGTCTGCGCCGTCGGGCCCCAGGTCTCACAGCTGCCCTGGGACGAGGTGACCGACGATCAGTTTCTCGATGCCTTCGTTATCGGCGCGTTGAGTGCTGTACGGTCGGCGCGCGCCGCCCTCCCGTTGCTTCGCGCCGCAAAGTGGGCTCGGATCGTCAACTTGGCGGCGATGTCGGCACGCAGCCAGGGTTTCGGCTTGATCGAATACACCGCCGCCAAGGCTGCCTTGACCAGCATCACCAAGAACCTGTCACTGGAGCTGGCGGCCGACGGAATCCTCGCCAACACCGTCTCACCCGGTACCTACATCTCCGACCAGATGGTGCAACACATCGCCACGCTCCCCGCCGACGCCGGGGTGAGCGCAGACGACCCGACGTCGGTAATGCGGTATATCTCGGAATTCTTCGGCGTGCGTGCAGATCTCGGCCGCGCAGGCATTCCGACCGACATCGCGCCGGTGATCTGCCTCCTGGCGTCGCAACGCAATACCTACACGACCGGCGCCAACATCAATGTAGACGGTGGGTCCGGCTTCTTCGCGTGACCGGGCTTCGCCGAGCCGTATTGAACATTATGTGTCGATAGTAGACCTCGACATTGTTTACCTAGTAACCTATGTTGGCACTAGTCGGCGCGGCCAGCAGGACAGAGGTGAGCGGATGCAGAAACCGATGACCGGTGTGCGCGTGCTCGAGGTCGCGCAATTCACCTTCGTCCCCTCCGCAGGAGCGGTGCTGGCCGACTGGGGCGCCGACGTCATCAAGATCGAGAACCCGGTGACAGGGGATGCGCAGCGGGGACTGGTCCGGGTTGCGGGTCGCTCCGCCACGAGGCCGGGAGTCTCGTTCTCGCCCACGGTCGAAGCCCCTAACCGCGGCAAGCGCAGTGTCGGACTCTCCCTGGCGTTGAAACAGACTCGGCCGGTGTTCGAGGAACTCATCCGGCGCAGCGACGTCTTCCTGACCAACTTGCTGCCTCAAGCGCGGGCGAAACTACGGATCGATCTGGACGAGATACGGCGCATCAATCCAGAGATCGTCTATGTCGCGGGCAGCGGCTTCGGAAGCGAAGGACCCGACCGCGAGACGGGCGCGCACGACGCGACGGCGTTCTGGGCGCGCGCCGGCAACGCCGACGGCGTCACGCCAACGGATTCCGAGCTGCCGACCGGTATGCCGGCGGGCGCTTTCGGCGACAACATCGGCGGCATCACGATCGCGGGCGCGGTGGCCGCCGCCCTCTACGGCAGGCAAGCGACCGGGCAGACGTCCGTGATCGACGTGTCGCTACTGGCGGTCGGGGCGTGGGCCAACCAGTCCAGCGTCAACCTCGCCATGCTCTACGGCTGTCCGTTGCCGAAGATCGACCAGCGGACGCAGGCGCCGGGCAACCCCCTCACCGGCGCCTACCGGTGCTCAGACGGCCGCTTCATTCAACTTTCGATGCTTCAACCCACCCGCTACTGGACCCCCGTGTGCCGACTCTTCGGGCTCGAAACAGCCGCCGACGACCAGAGATTCGCCTCGCTCGAGTCGTTGGCGGCCCACGCCGATGAAGCCACCACGCTGCTGGCCGACGCAATCGCATCGCGAACCTTCGAGGACTGCACCCGGCTACTCAGCCTTCTCCACGGCCAGTGGTCGCCGGTGCAGGACGCCTGGGAGGTCGCCCACGACGAGTCGCTCATCGCCAACGGGCGCATCGCCGACGTTCGGGACGCCCAAGGGAATGAACGCCGCCTGGTGGCGAACCCGGTGAAGTTCGACGAGGCGGCCGCACACCTGACCCGGGCGCCGATGTTCGCGGAGCACACCGACGAGGTACTGCGGGAGCTCGGTATTGACGATCACGAGTTGATCGAGTTGAAGCTCGAAGGCGCCATCACCTGAGCGTCGGTCAGGTCGACACTATTGATGGCGGTGGCGTGAATCCCGGGTTCGCCAATGCCGTTGCCATACCGCTGCCGATGGGTCCCGTTTCGTCGAACAGCGTCGCCACGCCGGTGGCGACCCCCGCATGGCTGTAGTGCGTCACCGCAGCCAACCCGATGTAGACACCTTCCGGCAAGCGACTGAGGGTGATCGTGTAGTCGGCGTTTATGAACTGTAATCCCTCAGTGCCCCAATGGGTTAACGAACTAGTGACATCTCCGGCCATGACGGCGCGCGTAAAGGGCGATAGTGGCTCGTCGTCGACGAGCAGCTTGGTCTCGCGCATCCACGCGAACTTCTGCCCGTCGTGTCGCCATTCGTTGATGCCGACCCCCGGACTGCCCGCCACCGGGTCACGACCGTACGAGTGGAACACCATGGGGAGATCATCGGCCACTACGTCGGGTTCGGCCGGCACGGCGGGCATCGTGACGGGCGACGTCCACACCGTATCCACCGCGTGCTCGCTGCGGCGAAGAAACAATGCGCTGGCCCGGGCCACCATCACGTCGTTCTGAGTCATGACCGCGTCGACGAGTCGAAGTCGGCGGCCGTCACGCATAACCGAGGAATGCACTTGTAAGGGTTGCAACGCCACCGGCCTGAGCAAGTCGACCGTCAGCCGAGCGGGCTGAAGGTCTTCGTCGCCGACTGCCTGCTCGACCGCCCGCCCCAACAACCCGCCGATGTAGTTACCGCTGATCGACGGACCCCAAGGTCCCCTCGTCAAACGGGTTGGGACATAACCTTTGCCGTCGGTAACGAAGAAGCACGTCGGTACCGCGGCGGACGGATTCGTCGATGAATCTGTCATCGGGCACTCCCTCGCAGTCGGCAGCGATCGAGGAGTATTCGTGCCAACTGTTCCGGATGGCTGAACATCACGTCGTGGCAGGCGTCGATGGGAAGCACCTCTTGTACGCCGCCGAGGGCGGCCATGCTCGCGCGCTGGGATTTCTGCGACAGCGCCCGGTCTCGGGTAGTCAGTATCCAGGTGCGCGGCACATCGTCGGGAAATCCGCTGCGGTCCACCGGTTCGGCGGGAATCCGGGCCGCTTCGGCGTACAACCTCGACATCGCCAGCCGGCGCTGTTGCCTGGTCATGCCGTTGCAGAACGCATATTGCGAGGCTAGGCGTGGAATCTTGAACGGTCTGCCGCCTCGCGCGGCAAAGCGCGCGAAGACCGCCAGCGGACCGCCTAAGGTGTCGACGATCGCCTGTCCCTGACGGGGGACGAATGCGGCGACGAGAACCATCTCGCGTACCCGTGCAGAGCCAAGTTTGGCGACGACGCCAGGGACCGTCACACCGGCCATCGAATGGCCCACAATCACGATGTCGCCCAGGCGTTCCCGTTCGATGTCGGCGACGACGGAGTCCACCCACTCGCCGATGGTGGCGGTCGCGAGATTTCCTGGCGTGCGGCCGCGACCCGGCAGATCCACGGCGAGCGTGCGTAATTCGGTCTCCTGACGCCGCAATTCGGCGACGACGAGATCCCAGCAATCGCCGGCATGCTCGCCGCCGTGGACGAGCACGAGGTCGGGCAGCGCCATAGCGGGGCCCTTCATCGGTCGATCAACTGGGAGGTCAGCATGTCGATGTCGGTACGGAAGTCGGTGAAGCTCCTACTGGCCGGCTCGATGGTGATCCACGTGACGCCCGCCTCGGCGTAGGCGTCCAGCCGCGGCCGCACCGCAGCGCAAAATCCACTGCAGTCGCCGCTGGCGAGCAGGTCAGCTTCGAACGGGACGAACGCAACGTCGGCAGGCTCTCGGCCCAACTCAGCGCGGCGTTTGTTGACCGCCGCGATCCAGTCGCCAAGCGTGTCGATGACCTCGAGTGGACGGGCGCGGGTGATCGCAGCCATCTCGCCCGACGCGGCCATCGGCATCCAGCCGTCGGCGACCTCGACGACGCGGCGTTGCGCCGCTGCGCCATTGCCGCCGATCCAGATCGGGGGACCGCCCGTCGTCAGCGGCGGCGGCAGCGCCACGTGACCACGCACCCCGAATTCCGGCCCGTCGTGGTCGACGCCCGCCCAGGTCGCCTTCC
>NZ_DATFZD010000125.1:0-30422 GCF_035314665.1 Mycobacterium sp.
CTGCACTACTTGCGGTGGGTATTGTTCGACGTCGGTTCGGGGCTGCATTTTCAGTACCAGGGCATCTTCGACACCGACTTCGACAAGTACACCGAGGATGCGGTGGCGCTGTTCAGCGCGACCGGGATCACCACGGTGTTCACCAACCTCGAGGGATTCCCGGAGGACTGGAAAGAGAATCCAGACGCCTTCGTGAAGTTCGTCCGTGAGCACCAGTGCTCTAGTTTCCTGGAGTATGGGGAGTACCCCTACGTCACCGCCGACGAGATCAAGAAGGCCCTGCGGCTCAAAGCGGCGTTCTCCGACATGCTCGACCAGATGCAATGATCCGTACCGAAACATGCACCGATGCTTGAGTTGGACGATATTCAGCACATTCTGCTGACCCGCACGCCGGCAATGACCGGGCGCTACGAGTTCCTGTCGTTCGACGACCCGGCCGGCGGCCGGGCGTGGCTGTCCGAGCTGATCGACAGAGTCGACTCGGCGGCGACGGCGCAAGCCTCGATGGACAGCACGAAGCGGTGGATCACGCTGGCGTTCACGTGGAGCGGCCTGCGAGCAGTCGGATTGCCCGAGGAATCCCTGGCAACTTTCCCGGAGGCGTTTCGCCAGGGCATGGCGGCTCGGGCAGACATCTTGGGGGATACCGGGGCTAACCACCCTGACAACTGGGTCGGCGGTCTGGCAGGCGGTGACTTGCACGCAATCGCGATCCTGTTCGCGCGCGATGACGCCGAACATGCCCGGGCCACCGGAGAACACGACAAGCTTGTGGCCCGGTGCGATGGTGTGCGCAGTCTGTCGGTGTTGGATTTGAACGCGACGCCGCCGTTCAATTACGCACATGATCACTTCGGGTTCCGGGACAGGTTGTCGCAGCCGGTGATCGAGGGCTCGGGTGAAGAGCCGACGCCGGGGTCGGGCGCGCCCTTAAAGCCGGGCGAGTTCATCCTCGGCTATCCCGACGAGCACGGGTCGCCCGATCTGCCGCAGCCAGAAGTCCTGTGCCGCAATGGAAGCTACATGGCCTACCGCCGGTTGCAGGAGCACGTTGGACTGTTCCGCGACTATCTGCAGGAGCACGCCGACACGCCGGACGATCAGGAATTGCTCGCCGCGAAGTTCATGGGCCGCTGGCGCAGCGGTGCCCCGCTGGTGTTGGCACCGGATAAGGACGATCCCGAGCTGGGCGCGGACCCTATGCGCAACAACGACTTCAACTATAAGGAGATGGATCCGCACGGGTATGCTTGCCCGCTGGGATCGCACGCGCGACGCCTCAACCCGCGCGACACCGCGCACAACATGAACCGGCACAGGATAATTCGCCGCGGTGCTACCTACGGTCCTGCATTGCCCGAGGGCGCGCCCGACGACGGTGTGGATCGCGGCATCGCCGCGTTCATCATCTGCGCCAGCCTGGTCCGTCAGTTCGAGTTCGCCCAGAACGTGTGGATCAACGACCGCGCCTTCCACGAACTCGGCAACGAGCACGACCCCATCTGTGGAACGCAGGACGGGACACTGGACTTCAAAATCCCCAAGCGGCCGATCCGCAAAACCCTCAAAGGGTTGCCGGCGTTCACCACCCTGACGGGTGGGGCGTACTTCTTCCTGCCCGGCATCAACGCCATGCGATACCTCGCGGCGCTCGACCGATCACGTTAAGGATTCACCATGGGCGCACTTTCCGCGGCGCGGACCTACAACCAAAGCCACATCCCGCGTCCGCATACTGGCGGACGGCGCATCAGCATCTACTGGACCTGGAGCTACCCGTGGGAAGCCCAACGCGACCCCGCCGCGATGTACAACCGCTTTTCCACCATGACCGAAGTCCGCAACGCCCTGTGGCCGAGCTACGAGACACCGGAATACGACGAGGCGCACTTCCTCCAGGGCATCGCCGGCACCCTGGAACTTTTCCACCGCTCGGCGCTGGCTTTCCAGGACCTGGCCGGCGAAGCCACCGGCCACCCGGTCGCCGTCTTCCAGCGCATCGACCAGGCCGGCTACCGGCTCCCGATCGACGAGCGGATCCTCGCCGACACCGACACCCTCATGGTCTTCGGGCTGGACCACATCCTGTCGGAACAAGAAGCCGCACCGGAGGAGATCAGCGCCATCCGGGAATGGCTGCAACGAGAAGGCACGTGCCTGCTGCTGGCCCCGCATCACGACGTCGGCTTTACCGACGATTTCGCCCAGCGTCAGGTCGAATACCAGCACCACGGCGACCCGCTGGTGCCTCGCCAACAACGGTTCTCCCAGTACACCCGCTCCCTGATGACGGCCCTCGAGGTCCCGGTGCACAACACCTGGGGGCTGCGTCCCGCGGTTGTCGAGGGCACCAACCAGATCGCACCCCTGACCGCGGTCCGCGACCTGGACGCCGCCAGGCTGCTCGACAACGTCACCACGTTCAACTTCCACCCCCACCTGCCGCACTACGAACTCACCGCGCCGGAGGGCGACTCTCTGCGGGTGCTGGGTCGTCAACGGATCGATCCCACGAGGCCCCATCCCTTCACCGCGGCAGGCAACGCCGAATTCAACGCGCTGATCTGGATGCCGCCGTCGGGTTGGCGTGCCGGCGACATCGTCCTCGTCGACTCCACGAACTTCACCACGCTTTTCGGCGGCACCGACAGCCTCAAGAATTTTTGGCACAACCTTGCCACCATGAAGTGATGTTCCAGCGGTTTCGTAGTCGGTAACCAACCCGACCCCACCGGCACTGAGCCAAAACGCCGATCGCAACGTCACCGTAGGGTCGATGGCCAGGATTACGGAGCGCGAGGAAGGTGGGGGTCACAATGCCTGGTATAGCAGCGATGGCCATGGGCGCGGCTCCCGTCGTCGGCGGTGCGCTGCTGGGCGCTGCGGTGGGGCAACTCAGGGGTCCCGACTTGCGGGAGGGGATCAAACAAGACCTGGAGCTGCTCGAGCAGATGCCTGAAATGGAGGCGGCCCGACGGGAGGCGCTGCGGCGCAGCATCAACGACCGCATCGATGAATTGATCGTGGCGGAGGACAAGGCACGCCAGCTGCGCGCCACCGCCAGTTCCTATGAAGGAAGCTGGCGTGACATCGTCCTATTTGCCTGCACGGTGCTCTTCTCGATTGTCTGGTGGTCTGTCGACCACGACCGGGACAGCTGGCTGCCCGTGTTCATTACCACGATTGCGGCGTCGGTCGTGGCGGGCGGCTACGCAGTCCGGGGTTTGCGCCGAAGCGCGCGCAGGATGCGTCGTCGTGCCGATCGTGGTCAGCAGTCGTAAGCGGTGTCGGCTACGGTCGCACGCGCGGGGCAGCACAGGTTGATATCACTCAGCAGACTCGATAGTCGGGGTGCATCCGGCGATAGGCTCGCGCCGTGTTGATCGCGATTGAAGGGGTCGACGGCGCCGGCAAGCAGACGCTGACGCGCGGCCTGCATGAAGCTTTCCAAGCCGCCGGCCGGTCGGTGGCCACCCTGGCGTTCCCGCGATACGGGCAGTCGGTGGCCGCCGACGTGGCGGCCGAGGCGCTGCACGGCCAGCACGGTGACCTCGCATCATCGGTGTATGCGATGGCGATGCTGTTCGCGCTGGATCGGGCCGGCGCCGCGGCGCAGATCCGTGAGCTGTGCGGCGACCACGATGTGGTGATCCTGGATCGTTACGTGGCCTCCAACGCCGCCTACAGCGCCGCCCGCCTGCATCAGGACGCCGACGGCGAGGTGGTGGGCTGGGTGCACCAGATCGAGTACCACCGGTTGCAGCTTCCTGCACCGGATTGGCAAGTGCTGCTTGGGGTTTCGACTAAGCTGGCCAGCCAGCGCGCCCGCGATCGAGCCCGCCAGGATGCCAGCCGGTCACGTGATGCCTACGAACGCGATAACGAGCTGCAGCAACGCACCGGCGCGGTCTACGCCGGCCTGGCCGCCGCGGGCTGGGGCGGGCGCTGGCTGGTGGTCGATGCGGACGTCGACGCGGGCCAGCTGGCGGCCAGGTTGACGGCCTAGCGCCGCAAACTGTGGTATTCGGTCACGAAACGCGCGTGTGGCAGCTCCGTTTTATTGCGATCTGGTGACACCATGGACGGCATGAGGCAAAGAATTCTCGTGGTCGACGACGACGCTTCGCTGGCCGAGATGCTGACCATCGTGCTGCGGGGCGAAGGTTTCGACACCGCGGTCATCGGAGACGGCACCCAGGCGCTCACCGCAGTGCGCGAGCTGCGTCCCGACCTGGTGCTGCTGGATTTGATGTTGCCCGGGATGAACGGCATCGACGTGTGCCGGGTGCTGCGCGCCGATTCCGGTGTTCCGATCGTGATGCTCACGGCCAAGACCGACACCGTCGACGTGGTGCTGGGCTTGGAGTCGGGCGCCGACGACTACATCATGAAGCCGTTCAAACCCAAGGAGCTGGTCGCTCGGGTGCGAGCACGGCTGCGGCGCAACGAAGACGAGCCCGCCGAGATGCTGTCGATCGCCGACGTGGACATCGATGTGCCGGCGCACAAGGTCACTCGCAACGGCGAGCAGATCTCGCTGACCCCACTGGAGTTCGACCTGCTGGTGGCGTTGGCGCGTAAACCCCGTCAGGTGTTTACTCGTGATGTGCTGCTCGAACAGGTGTGGGGATACCGTCACCCAGCGGACACCCGCTTGGTGAACGTGCACGTCCAGCGTCTGCGGGCCAAGGTCGAAAAAGACCCGGAGAACCCGACCGTTGTGCTGACCGTTCGAGGAGTGGGTTACAAGGCCGGACCTCCGTGACCCGCGCCGGCGACGATGCAGAGCGAAGCGATGCTGAGGAGCGGTGCAGTGACCCAGCCCAGCGTCGCGATGCTGAGGAGCGGCGCCGGTGATCTTTGCCTCGAGGCCACGCATACGCGGTCGTTCGGGTCGTTCTGGCCCGGTGGTGCGGGGCATGGGCGCGTTGAGTCGAGCCCTCGGCGCGGCTTGGCGCCGCTCGCTGCAACTTCGAGTGCTCGCCCTCACGCTCGGAATGTCCCTCGCGGTGATCCTGGTGCTCGGCTTCGTGCTGACCAGTCAGGTCACCAACCGCGTTCTCGACATCAAAGTCCGCGCGGCCACCGAGCAGATCGACCGGGCCCGCAACACCGTCAGCGGAATCGTCAGCGGGGAAGAGGCACGCTCGCTGGACAGCAGCCTGCAGCTCGCCCGCAACACGTTGACGTCGAAGACCGATCCGACTTCTGGCGCCGGTATGGCGGGTGCGTTCGACGCCGTGCTGGTGGTGCCCGGCTACGGCCCGCGACCCGCGGCGGCGGCCGGGCCCGTCGACCAATTACCCGCTTCGCTGCGCGATTTCGTCAAGGCCGGGCAGGTGGCCTACCAGTACGCGACGGTGCACACCGAAGGCTTCTCGGGTCCGGCGCTGGTGATCGGCAGCCCGACGTCGTCGCGGGTGACCAACCTGGAGCTCTACCTGATCTTCCCGCTGGGCAACGAGCAAAGCACGATCGCACTGGTCCGCGGCACCATGGCCACTGGCGGACTGGTGTTGATGGTGCTGCTGGCCGGCATCGCATGGTTGGTCACCCGGCAGGTGGTGGTGCCGGTGCGTGCCGCGGCGCGTACTGCCGAACGGTTCGCCGAGGGGCACCTGTCCGAGCGGATGCCGATCCGCGGCGAGGACGACATGGCACGGCTGGCGGTGTCGTTCAACGACATGGCCGAAAGCCTGTCGCGGCAGATCGCCCAACTCGAGGAGTTCGGAAACCTGCAGCGCCGGTTCACCTCTGATGTCAGCCACGAGCTGCGCACACCGCTGACCACCGTGCGGATGGCCGCCGATCTGATCTACGACCACAGCGACGACCTCGACCCGGCGCTGCAACGGTCCACCGAGCTGATGGTCAACGAGCTGGACCGGTTCGAGTCGCTGCTCAGCGACCTGCTGGAAATCTCGCGGCACGACGCCGGCGTTGCCGAGCTGTCGGTGGAGGCCGTCGACCTGCGTTCGACCGTCAACAGCGCGCTGGGGAATGTGGGTCACCTGGCCGAAGACGCCGCGGTTCAGCTGATTGTCGACATGCCGCCCGAAGAGGTGATCGCCGAGGTCGACCCTCGCCGCGTCGAGCGGATCCTGCGCAACCTGATCGCCAACGCCATCGACCACGCCGAGCACAAGCCGGTGCGGATTCGGATGGCCGCCGACGAAGATACCGTCGCCGTCACCGTCCGCGACTACGGCGTCGGGCTGCGGCCGGGCGAGGAAAAACTGGTGTTCAGCCGGTTCTGGCGGTCGGACCCGTCGCGGGTACGGCGATCCGGCGGGACCGGGCTGGGGTTGGCGATCAGCGTCGAAGACGCACGCCTGCACCAGGGGCGGCTAGAGGCATGGGGGGAGCCCGGTCAAGGCGCCTGCTTCCGGCTGACGCTGCCGCTGGTGCGCGGCCACAAGGTCACCACCAGCCCGCTGCCGATGAAACCGATTGCCCCAGAACGCAACGAGCGCCAGCCGCGACAGCGGGAGCACGCCGAAAGGGGTGCGTGATGCGCTGGCCTGATCGCCCGGCTCCTCCTCGGGCCGTTCCGGCCCGCATCGTCGCCGGGCTGAAGTTGACCGGGCTGCTGTTCGCCCTGGCCGTCGTGCTCGCTGGCTGCGCCGGAGTGCCGAGCGCCTCGGCGCCCCAAGCCATCGGCACCGTCGAGCGGCCGGCGCCGTCGAATCTGCCAAAGCCGACGCCGGGCATGGACCCCGACAGGCTGTTGCGCGAATTCCTCAAAGCCACAGCCGATCCGGCTAACCGGCACCTCGCGGCACGCCAGTTCCTCACCCAGTCGGCGTCGAACGCCTGGGACGACGCGGGCAGCGCCTTGCTGATCGACCACGTCGTCTTCACCGAAACCCACAGCGCCGAAAGGGTTTCGGTGACCATGCGGGCGGACAAACTTGGCTCGCTGTCGGATATGGGTGTGTTCGAGACCGCCGAGGGCGTGCTGCCGGATCCCGGTCCCATCGAACTGGTCAAGACGCCGGGCGGCTGGCGTATCGACCGGCTGCCCAACGGGGTTTTCTTGGACTGGCAGCAATTTCAGGCCACCTATAAACGCAACACACTGTATTTCGCGGACCCGACTGGTAAGACGGTCGTTCCGGATCCACGCTATGTCGCGGTGGCCGACCGTGATCAGCTGGCCACCGAACTGATTTCCAAGCTGATCGCCGGTCCGCGTCCGGAGATGGCCAAAAGTGTGCGCAACATGCTCGGGCCGCCGCTGCGGCTCCGCGGGCCGGTGACTCGGGCCGACGGCGGAAAGAGCGGCGTCGGACGCGGTTACGCCGGCGCCAGGATCGATTTGGAGTTGCTGACGGTCGCCGACCCGCACAGTAAGCAATTGCTTGCCGCGCAGATCATCTGGACGCTGGCGCGCGCAGACATCAAAGGCCCGTACGTGATCAACGCCGACGGCGCCGCGCTCGACGAAAGGTTCGCCGCGGGGTGGAACCCCTCTGATGTCGCCGCCACCGATCCAGGTGTCGCCGAGGGGGCGGCGGCCGGAGTGCACGCGCTGGTGGGCGGGCGGCTGGTGTCGCTGAACGGGCAGGCCGCCGACCCGGTGCCGGGCGCGTTCGGCCGGACGGCGGACCAGACCGCGGCCACGCTGTCGCGCAGCGGGCATCAGGTCGCTTCGGTGGTGACACTGCGGCCGGGCGCGCCGGACATGGCGTCATCGCTGTGGATCGGCGATCTCGGCGGCGAGGCGGTGGAAGCCGCTGACGGGCATACCTTGTCGCGACCAAGCTGGTCGTTGGACGACGCGGTGTGGGTGGTCGCCGACGGCAACACCGTGTTGCGCGCCATCGCCGGGACGGCCTCGGGTCAGCCCGCGCGTCTCCCGGTGGACTCGGCCGCGGTGTCCAGTCGCTTCCCGGGTGTGATCTCCGAGCTGCAGCTGTCCCGGGACGGTACGCGGGCGGCGATGGTCATCGAGGGCCAGGTGATCCTGGCCAGCGTCGAGCAGACCCAGGCCGGCCAATTCGCGTTGACCTACCCGCGGCGGCTCGGGTTCGGGCTGGGCTCCTCGGTGGTGTCGTTGTCGTGGCGTGCCGACGACGACATCGCGGTGAGCCGCAACGACGCCGAGCATCCGGTGTCGTACGTCAACATCGATGGGGTCAACTCCGATGCCCCCAGCGGCAATCTGCAGCAGCCGGTGGGTGCGATCGCGGCCAATCCGTCGATTGTGTACGTCGCCGATCCGCGCGGGGTGATGCAGCTGTCGATCTCGGGCGCCGAAGGGCCGCAGGGCTGGCTGGATGTGCCGCCGTTCATGGTGGGCGGGGCGATACCGGTGCTGCCCGGCTGAGTTGTCACCCGTCGTCGGCACACTTGCGCTGTGCTCGATCTCGTGCTTCCGCTGGAGTGTGGCGGCTGCGGGGCGCCGTCGACCCGCTGGTGTGAGGCCTGCGGCCGCGAGCTGGACATGGGTCCCGACGCCCCGCGGGTGATCACCCCGCGCATCGACCCCGGCGTTCCGGTGTTCGCGCTCGGCCGCTACGCCGGTGCGCGCCGGCAGGTGATCGTCGCGATGAAAGACCGCGGCCGCGGCGACCTGACCGCGCCGCTGGCCCACGTGTTGGCGCTCGGCGTGCACCGATTGCTCGACTGGGGTCTGTTGGACGTCCCGCTGGCGATCGTGCCGGCGCCGACCCGCGGCTGGGCGGCGCGCCGCCGCGGTGGCGATCCCGTCACCCGCATCGCGACGCTGGCAACCGCTGTCCACCCGCACATCACCGTGGTCCGGGCGCTGCGGATGAAGGCGCTGGCCCGCGATTCGGCGGGCCTGGGCAGTGCCGCCCGCGAGCGCAATATCGCCGGACGGGTGCTGCTGACGAGCCGACGGGTGCCGGTCGATAGCGAAGTCCTGCTTGTCGACGACATCGTCACTACCGGCGCGACCGCCCGCGAGTCGGTCCGCGTCCTGCACACCGTGGGAGTGCGGGTGTCCGCTGTGCTGGCGCTAGCAGCCGCGTAGTCGTTCGTGAAGAACTCGCAACAGGTAGGTCAAAACACTGGAACTTCTACCTGAACACGGTCTACCGTCGGGATCAAGCACCATGAAACGCCTCGAGGTGGCGCAGCTCAGGTAAACGAGGCGCCACGACACCGAAGACGGGTAGGGGGTGAGTTCTCGACACCTTGCACCGGCGGGCGGCCATTGAAAGATCACCACCCCGTCGGCGCGTGTACCTGGAAGCCGGGCACGCCTGGTGCGTGCAACGCGAGAGAAACGAGTTGTCAAGTATGTCAAGGCAAACCGTGGAATCTGTTCAGCTTGTCGCCGAACTACCGGTAGCAGCTGAGGAGCCGGACGAACCGACATCGCACGCCGAAATCGTGGTCAAGGGCCGCAACGTCGAGATACCCGACCACTTCCGCATCTACGTCTCGCAAAAACTCGCCCGCTTGGAGCGGTTCGACCGAACCATCTACCTGTTCGACGTCGAGCTCGACCACGAGCGCAACCGCCGCCAACGCAAGTCCTGTCAGCATGTCGAGATCACCGCTCGCGGCCGTGGGCCGGTGGTCCGCGGCGAAGCGTGCGCGAACAGCTTCTACGCCGCATTCGAATCCGCGGTCGCCAGGCTGGAAAGCCGGCTGCGTCGCGTCAAGGATCGCCGCAAAGTGCATTACGGCGACAAGACCCCGGTCTCATTGGCCGCCGCGACCGCCGTCCTGCCACCTGAGCCGGCACTCGACCCCGAGGTCCCGCCTGAGCACGATGGCACCAACGGCCACCATGAGCCGGGTCGGGTGGTGCGCATCAAGGAACACCCGGCCAAGCCGATGTCGGTGGAGGACGCGCTGTACGAGATGGAGCTGGTCGGCCACGACTTTTTCCTGTTCTACGACAAGCAGACCGAATGCCCCTCGGTGGTCTACCGTCGGCACGCCTACGACTATGGGCTGATCCGGTTGGCCTGAAGGGTCGTTCGAGCGGCGACCCGGCTGCCCCGGCTCCGCCGCGCTTGCGATCGCCGCTGCGGCGGGTCTCGCCGGCTCGTCACCTAGGATGGAGGACGCCCGAGACTCCGATCCGTAGGGGACAAAGCTGTGTTGGATAAGTTGCTGCGCGTTGGTGAAGGTCGCATGGTCAAGCGCCTCAAGCGCGTGGCCGACTATGTCAACAGCTTGTCCGACGACATCGAGAAACTGACCGACGCCGAACTGCGGGCCAAGACCGCCGAGTTCAAGAAGCGGCACGCCGACGGGGAAAGCCTCGACGACCTGCTGCCCGAGGCGTTCGCGGTGGCCCGGGAAGCGGCCTGGCGGGTATTGGACCAGCGCCCCTTCGACGTGCAGGTGATGGGCGCTGCTGCGCTGCACTTCGGCAACGTCGCCGAGATGAAGACCGGTGAGGGCAAGACCCTGACCTCGGTGTTGCCGGCCTACCTCAACGGCGTCGGCGGCAAGGGCGTGCACATCGTCACCGTCAACGACTACCTGGCCAAACGCGACAGCGAGTGGATGGGCCGGGTGCACCGCTTCCTCGGTCTGGACGTCGGCGTGATCCTCGCGCAGATGATGCCCGACGAGCGGCGCGTCGCGTACGCCGCCGACATCACCTACGGCACCAACAACGAATTCGGCTTCGACTACCTGCGCGACAACATGGCGCACTCGCTCGAGGAATGCGTTCAGCGCGGGCACAACTTTGCGATCGTCGACGAGGTGGACTCGATTCTGATCGACGAGGCCCGCACGCCGCTGATCATCTCCGGGCCCGCCGACGGCGCGTCGAACTGGTACACCGAGTTCGCCCGGTTGGCGCCGCTGATGGAGAAAGACGTCCACTACGAGGTGGACCTGCGCAAACGCACCGTGGGTGTGCACGAGCTCGGCGTGGAGTTCGTCGAGGACCAGCTCGGCATCGACAACCTCTACGAGGCCGCCAACTCGCCGCTGGTCAGCTACCTCAACAACTCGCTGAAGGCCAAGGAGCTGTTCAACCGCGACAAGGACTACATCGTCCGCGACGGCGAGGTGCTCATCGTCGACGAGTTCACCGGCCGGGTGCTGATCGGGCGGCGCTACAACGAGGGCATGCATCAGGCCATCGAGGCTAAGGAGCACGTCGAGATCAAGGCCGAGAACCAGACGCTGGCCACCATCACGCTGCAGAACTACTTCCGGCTCTACGACAAGCTCGCCGGCATGACCGGAACCGCGCAAACCGAGGCCGCCGAGCTGCACGAGATCTACAAGCTCGGCGTGGTGAGCATTCCGACGAACAAGCCCATGGTCCGCGCCGACCAGTCCGACCTCATCTACAAGACCGAGGAAGCCAAGTACATCGCGGTCGTCGACGATGTCACCGAGCGCTACGAGAAGGGTCAGCCGGTGCTGATCGGTACCACCAGCGTGGAGCGCTCGGAGTACCTGTCGCGTCAATTCCAGAAACGACGCGTCCCGCACAACGTGCTCAACGCCAAATACCACGAGCAGGAGGCAGGCATCGTCGCCCAGGCCGGCCGGCGCGGCGCCATCACGGTGGCCACCAACATGGCCGGTCGCGGTACCGACATCGTTTTGGGCGGCAACGTCGACTTTCTCACCGACCTCCGGCTGCGCGAGCGAGGCCTCGACCCGGTGGAGACGCCGGACGAGTACGAGGAGGCCTGGCACGAGGAGCTGCCGGTGGTCAAGGCCGAGGCGGCCGAGGAAGCCAAGGAAGTGATCGAGGCCGGCGGGCTGTATGTGCTTGGCACCGAGCGCCACGAGTCGCGTCGCATCGACAACCAGCTGCGCGGCCGCTCCGGCCGTCAGGGCGACCCCGGTGAGTCACGCTTCTATCTGTCGCTGGGCGATGAGTTGATGCGCCGCTTCAACGGCGCCGCGCTGGAAACGCTGCTGACCCGGCTCAATCTGCCCGACGACGTGCCGATCGAGGCCAAGATGGTGACCCGGGCGATCAAGAGCGCACAGACCCAGGTCGAGCAGCAGAACTTCGAGGTCCGCAAGAACGTCCTCAAATACGACGAGGTGATGAACCAGCAGCGCAAGGTCATCTACGAGGAGCGTCGCCGGATCCTCGAAGGCGAGAACCTGCAGCAGCAGGCTCGCGACATGCTGGTCGACGTGATCACCGCCTACGTCGACGGCGCAACCGTCGAGGGTTACGCCGAGGACTGGGATCTGGAACAGCTGTGGGACGCGCTGAAGACGCTGTACCCGGTCAACATCGATCACAAAGACCTGATCGACTCGGAGGCCATCGGTGAGCCCGGTGAGCTTACCCGCGAGGAACTGCTCGACGCCTTGGTCGAAGACGCCGAGCGCGCCTACGCGGCGCGGGAGGCCGAGCTCGAGGAACTCGCCGGCGAGGGCGCGATGCGGCAGCTGGAGCGCAACGTGCTGCTCAACGTCATCGACCGCAAGTGGCGTGAGCATCTCTACGAGATGGACTACCTCAAAGAGGGCATCGGCCTGCGCGCGATGGCCCAGCGCGATCCGCTGGTCGAGTACCAGCGCGAGGGTTTCGACATGTTCAGCGGCATGCTCGAGGGACTGAAGGAGGAGTCGGTCGGCTTCTTGTTCAACGTCACCGTCGAGGCGGTCCCCGCTCCGCAGGTCGGACCCGTCGAGGAACCGGAGGACCTGGCGGAGTTCGCCACCGCCGCGGCGGCCAGCGCACAGCAGCGGACTGCTGCCGAGTCCGGCGGAGCGCGCGAAACAGCAACTGCATTGCGCGCCAAGGGGATTGAGACCGAGGCGCCGCAACTGACGTATTCCGGTCCCGCCGAGGACGGTTCGGCGCAGGTGCAGGGCAACGGAGGCGGGCAGCCGGCGGCGGCCGGGGCCGGCGGTAGTCGCCGCGAGCGGCGTGAAGCCGCGCGCCGGCAAGGCCGGCACGGCAAGCCGAAATCAGCCCGACGACGATAGCGGGCATAGCCGCGCCCTGCGGTCAGCCGATGTGCAGCGCGACCACCTGCCATCGTCCGCCCGCGACTCGTTCGATGCGACAGGCGATGGCGTGGACGCGGCTCCCGCGGCTGTAGCTCCCGAATACCTCGGCCGCCGCGAAACGGTCCGGTGCGCCCACCGCCTGCAGCCGCACCCGGCGCAGCACCGCCGCTGCGTCGTGGCCGGCCGCCAACCGATTAGCGCACAACACCGAGTCGACGAGGCCCGCGGCCAGCAGCCCGTGTAACTGCGCGACGGGGCGGCGACGGTCGATGACTTCCAGTACCCGGCGCAGCGCCGCGTCGGCGAAGCACGCCGCTTGCCGCAACGGCGCCGACATGGCCGACGACGCGCCGGCCACGGCGTGTCGGCCCGAATGCCGTTGCTGCACATGCGTATTACGCCGCCGCAGCACGGTGGGTGAAGGCGGCCGACAGTGCCGGACGTCACGCGCCGGCGGTTCATAGTCGACGACGGGCACGACCGCGAAGGCGTCGCGGTCGGATGGGCTGGGACTTGTCAACAATGCTCTCTCCCAATGCTTACGACGGGGCCGAAAAGGTAAGCCTGCTGGAGAGTGGCAGACGACTGTGACGATCATCGCACAATCGTCGCGGGCGCGTACCCGCGCTGCGGCACGCCCGCGTGGACGGTTACCGTGAGCGGCAGACCGATCGGTCGACGAATTCATAAGGGATTATCAGGGGAGAGGCGACGTGGCGAGGTTGTCCACTTCGGACGCGTCGTTCTATCAGCTGGAGAACACCGCCACCCCGCTGTACGTGGGCTCGTTGTCGATCCTGCGTGCGCCGCGTGCCGGACTGAGCTACGAAACGTTGTTGGCTACCGTGGAGAAGCGGCTGCCACAGGTGCCGCGGTACCGGCAGAAGGTCCGCGAGGTAACCCTCGGGCTGGCCAGACCGGTGTGGATCGACGACCGTGATTTTGACATCACCTACCATGTCCGACGCTCGGCGCTGCCGTCGCCGGGCAGCGACGAGCAGTTGCACGAGCTGATCGGCCGGCTGGCTGCACGACCGCTGGACAAGTCCCGACCGCTGTGGGAGATGTACTTGGTCGAGGGCTTGGCCAATAATCGCCTCGCCCTCTACACCAAGTCGCATCAGGCGCTGATCAACGGGATGGGTGCGGTCGAGATCGGTCACGTCATCGCCGACCGGAACCGCCGCCCGCCGCCGTTCCCCGAGGACATCTGGGTACCGGGCCGCGAACCCGGCTCCACGCGGTTGTTGTTGGGCGCCATCGGTGACTGGGCGACTCGCCCGCGGGCGCAGCTGAGGGCCGTCCGGACCGGGATGACCGGCCTGGTGACCAATTCCGGCCAGGTGGTTGACGTCGGTCGACGGCTGTACGACGTCGCCCGCACACTCGCGCGCGGCACCGCGCCCAGCAGCCCGCTCAATACCAGGGTGTCCCGCAACCGGCGGTTCACCGTCGCCCGCGGACGTCTCGACGACTACCGGGTCATTCGCGCGCGGTACAACTGCGACGTCAACGATGTGGTGCTGGCGGTGATCACCGGCGCGCTGCGCAACTGGCTATTGTCCCGCGGCGAGTCGGCGGCGCCAACCGCAATGGTGCGGGCGATGGCGCCCTTGCCGGTCTACGTGGATGAGACTTTCAACTCGTCGAGCCGCGGGCGGGCGATCAGCCAGGTCGCTCCCTTTCTGGTCGACCTGCCGGTAGGGGAGGGCAACGCGGTTGTACGGCTGTCGCAGATCGCGCACGCCACCGAATCCAACCCGACCGCGGCCAGCCTGGTCGATGCCCGAACGATCGTCACGCTGTCGGGTTTCGCGCCGCCGACATTGCACGCCATGGGGATTCGGGTCGCCACCGGCTTGTCGGCGCGCTTGTTCAATCTGCTGATCACCAATGCGCCCGGCGCGCAGTCGCAGATGTACATCGCCGGCGCGAAGTTGCTGGAAAGCTACGCCGTACCACCGCTGCTCAACAACCAGGTGTTGGCCATCGGCGTGACCTCCTACAACGGCATGCTGTATTTCGGCATCAACGCTGACCGGGACGCGATGAGCGATGTCGACGTGCTACCGGTGCTGCTGGCCGAATCGCTCGATGAATTATTGGAAGCCGCACAGTAGAGCGGCAATTCGCCGGTGAAAAATGAGCTTGCGGACCTAACATTCGATGGTGTGAGCAACGGATCAGCCAACGACACGTCGGCGCAAACCAAGCAACGGAAGAAACAAAAACCGCAGCCGCCGCCGCTGAAGCTTCCTAACGAGGTTTACCAAGCCGAATTGTTCAGGCTGCAAACGGAATTCGTCAGACTCCAAGAGTGGGTGCGGTTTTCCGGTGCCCGCCTCGTGGTGATCTTCGAAGGCCGTGACGGGGCGGGCAAGGGCGGCACGATCAAAAGGATTACCGAATACCTCAACCCGCGCGTCGCACGGATCGCCGCGTTGCCCGCGCCCGCCGATCGCGAGCGCGGGCAGTGGTACTACCAGCGCTATATCGCACATCTGCCTGCCAAAGGGGAGATCGTGTTGTTCGATCGTTCGTGGTACAACCGCGCCGGCGTCGAGAAAGTCATGGGATACTGCACACCGCAGGAGTATGTGCTGTTCCTGCGGCAGACACCGGTCTTCGAGCAGATGCTGATCGACGACGGAATTCTGCTACGGAAGTACTGGTTTTCGGTATCCGAAGACGAGCAGCTGCGCCGGTTCAAAGCAAGGCGGAATGATCCTGTGCGGCAATGGAAACTCAGCCCGATGGACCTGGAATCGCTGTATCGGTGGGAGGACTATTCCCGCGCCAAAGACGAGATGATGGTGCACACCGATACGCCGAGCAGCCCATGGTATGTCGTGGAATCAGAAGTCAAGAAACACTCTCGGCTGAACATGATGGCACATCTGTTGTCCACCATCGACTATCACGACGTGAAGAAACCGAAGGTCAAATTGCCTGCCAGTCCGGTGGTCAGCGAGAACTATCACCGGCCACCGCGCGAGCTGTCGACGTACGTGGACGACCATGTGGCGACGTTGATGGTCCCCGCCGAGTGATGTGGTGACCGTTTCCTGATGCAGATCTACATCCCGGCCACCCTGGCCATGCTGCAACAACTCGTCGCCGATGATTCGCTGTGGCCGGTCAACGGCACCGCGTTCGCGGTGACGCCCCGACTGCGGGAGGCGTACGCGGAGGGCGACGACGACGAGCTGGGTGAAGTCGCGCTGCACGAGGCGGCGCTGGCCTCATTGCGGCTGCTGGCCGCCGCCGACGGCGCAGAGCAGTCGGGTGCGACGTTGCCGCCGCGGCGGGCCGTGCTGCTCGCCGACGTCGGCGAGGTGACGATGCGCCCGGATCTCGATGACGCCGTCGTGCGGATCGGGGCACCGGTGGCGATCGATGACGTCGTTGCCGTGTTTGTCGACAATGCCACCGCCGAGGCGGATGTCAGGGCGGCGATCGCCGTCATTGACGAGGCCGACCTCGGTGACGAGGACGCCGAGCTGACGGTCGGCGACGCGCAGGACCACGACCTGGCCTGGTACGCCACCCAGGAGCTGCCGTTTCTGCTCGAGCTGCTCTGAGCTGGCTACGGTACCGTAAGTTACGGTACCGTAGGTTGGGAAGGCAGGAGTTTTCCCAATGGACAGGAAAATCGCGCGGGTCACGGCCAACGTCGTCGACACCATGCCCATTACCGTGGCGGGCGTGGACACACACCCCGGCTTCTATGCGCTGCGCAAACTTGCCCAGCGCATCACCACGCCGCTGCTGCCCGACGACTACACCCGGCTGGCCAATCCGTTGTGGTCGGCGCGCGAGTTGCGCGGTCGCATCCTGGAGGTTCGACGGGAGACCCAGGATTCCGCGACGCTGGTCATCAAGCCGGGCTGGGGTTTCAGCTTCGACTATCAGCCGGGGCAGTACATGGGGATCGGCCTGCTGATCGACGGCCGCTGGCGTTGGCGCTCGTATTCGCTGACATCGGCTCCGCTGAAGGGGGCGCGCACGGTGACCATCACCGTCAAGGCGATGCCCGAGGGCTTCCTGTCGACCCACCTGGTCGGCGGCGTCAAGCCGGGGACGATCGTGCGGCTGGCCGCGCCGCAGGGCAATTTCGTGCTGCCCGATCCGGCGCCAGCGGCCGTGTTGTTCGTCACCGCCGGCTCGGGCATCACCCCGGTGATGTCGATGCTGCGTACGTTGGTGCGCCGCGATCAGATCACCGACGTGATCCATCTGCATTCGGCGCCCACCGCGGCGGACGTGATGTTCGGCGAGGAGCTCGACCAGCTGGCCCGCGACCATGCGGGATACCGGCTGCAGCTACGCACGACACGCAGCCAGGGGCGGCTGGATCTCACGCGGCTCGACGACGAGGTGCCGGACTGGCGCAACCGGCAGACCTGGGCGTGTGGACCCGAGGCCATGCTCAACGCCGCCGAGCGCGCCTGGTCGGCCGCCGGTGTGGGCCAGCGCTTGCACCTCGAGCGCTTTGCGGTGTCGCGCGCGGCGCCGGCCGGGGCCGGTGGCACGGTAACGTTTTCAAAGAGCGGCAAAAGCACCGACGCGGATGCGGCGACCTCGCTGATGGATGCCGGTGAGCGGACGGGTGTACAGATGCCGTTCGGCTGCCGGATGGGTATCTGCCAGTCCTGTGTGGTCGGCCTGGTGGAAGGCCACGTCCGGGACCTGCGAACCGGCGTAGTCCATGAACCCGGGACACGCGTGCAGACCTGCATTTCGGCAGCGTCGGGCGATTGCACACTCGACGTTTAGATGTTACTCACTGGTAACCTACGCTTTCGTAGGTTACGATAGCGTAGGTCATGCAACTGCAGTCTGCAGGAAGGCAAACAACACGATGGCGATCACCGACCTTGATGTCTTCGCACATCTGACGGACGCCGACATCGAAAACCTCGGCGCTGAGCTGGATGCCATTCGCCAGGACATCGAAGACTCTCGCGGCGAGCGGGACGCCCGCTACATCCGCCGCACCATCTTTGCGCAGCGCGCACTGGAGATCGCCGGCCGAGTGCTGCTGGCGGCCAGTTCGCGGCGATCGGCCTGGTGGGCGGGCACCGCGACCCTAGCCGTGGCCAAGATCGTCGAGAACATGGAGATCGGCCACAACGTCATGCACGGCCAGTGGGACTGGATGAACGACCCCGAGATTCACTCCTCGTCGTGGGAGTGGGACATGACCGGGTCGTCCAAGCACTGGCGCTACACCCACAACTTCGTGCACCACAAATACACCAACATTCTCGGTATGGACGACGACGTCGGCTACGGGCTGCTGCGCGTGACCCGCGATCATCCGTGGAAGCGCTTCAACCTGCTGAACCTGCTGTTCAACACCCTGCTTGCGCTCGGCTTCGAATGGGGCGTCGGCCTACAGCACGTGGAGATCGGCAGGATCGTCAAGAAGCGGATGGACAACGACGAAGCCCGCGAGCGCACAGAAGAGTTCCTGGCCAAGGCCGGTCGCCAGGTGGTCAAGGACTACGTGGCTTTCCCGGCGCTGACCGCGCTGTCACCCGGCGCGACGTACAAGTCGACGCTGAAGGCCAACGCGGTGGCCAATGTGATCCGCAACCTGTGGGCCAACGCGGTGATCTTCTGCGGGCATTTCCCCGACGGCGCCGAGAAATTCACCAAGACCGACATGGTTGGTGAGTCGAAGGGGCAGTGGTATCTGCGGCAGATGCTGGGCAGTGCCAACTTCAACGCCGGCCCGGCGATGCGGTTCATGAGCGGCAACCTGTGCCACCAGATCGAACACCACCTGTTTCCGGATCTGCCGAGCAACCGGTATGCCGAGATAGCAGTGCGGGTGCGTGAGCTCTGCGACAAGTACGACTTGCCTTACACCACAGGCTCTTTCCTGGTGCAGTACGGCAAGACGTGGCGGACCATCGCCAAGCTGTCGCTACCGGACAGGTATCTGCGCGACACCGCCGACAACGCACCGGAGACCCGCAGCGAGTCAATGTTCGCCGCGCTGGAGCCGGGTTTCGCGGGCACCGATCCGGCGACCGGACGCCGCCGCGGCCTGAAGACCGCGATCGCCACGGTGCGGGCTTGGCGCCGCGACAAGCGGGCCAAACGAGCCGGCGAGAAGGCGCAACCGACGAGGCGCGACGACCTGGCCGCCTAGCTGCGTCAAACTCCCGGCGGACTTTTGCAAGGGCGGAAATGGTGGCGTCCGTCGTACGCCACCGGCGCGATGCAGTGGATACGGTACGGCTAGCGCCCGACCGCAGTACGCTCATGCGGTGGCGGACACGTCATACGCCAAGTGCGGCGATCTGAGCCTGGCGTATCAGGTGTTCGGCGACGGGCCGGTCGAGCTCGTCTTCGTCGGGGCATTCATCAGCCACGTCGAGCTGTTTTGGGGCATGCCCGAGTTCAAGGCCTTTTTCGACCAGCTCGCGACGTTCTGTCGGATCCTGTTGTTCGACAAGGCTGGGGTCGGGCTGTCGGACCCCGTCCCGAAAGTTCGTTTGCTTGAAGAGCGAGCGGCCGAGATCGAGGCCGTTATGGACGCTGTCGGCTTCGAAAAGCCCGTCCTGTTCGGTTTGAGCGAGGGCGGCCCACAGTCCATCGTGTTTGCGGCAAGACGACCGGAGCGAACGCGGGCGCTGATCACCTACGGCTCGTCGCCGGGGGGCGCGGGCCTGACCGGCGCCAGCTGGGACGACATGGATCGCGACCCGGCCGAGGTGCGTACGCGCATCCTTGCTGAGCTGGGTGAGGACTACACGCCGTCGACGAAGCAGCTCGTACAATTGCAGGAATTCGGCCGCGCTGTCCGCTCGGCGTGGGGCAGCGGCGCAACAGTTAAGTGGATGTCGCCGTCGAACCGCTCGGTGCGCCAGATCGCGACGTTCGAGCGCATGTGCGCCAGCCCGGGGATGGTGCGAGCGGCATTGGAAGCGAACTTCCGGATCGACGTTCGGCCGATCCTGCCGACGATCACCGCGCCCACCCTTGTCATCCACGCCCGCGAGGACCTCATGCCGGTGCAGTGGAGCCGCTACCTCGCCGACCAAGTCCCCGGCGCGCGGTACCTCGAGGTCGACGGGGCCTACCACACGCCCTGGTTTACCGAGCCCGACAAAATCCTTACCGAAATCGAGGAGTTCCTCACCGGAAGCCACGCGGCACCGGCACAGTCACGTCGCGCCCTGCGCACCGTGCTGTTCACCGATATCGTCGCCTCGACCGAACACGCTGCGGCGACGGGCGACGAGCGGTGGCGCGCGGTGCTGCAGCGCTTTGGTGAGGTCACAACCGAACTCACCGAACGCTTCGGCGGCACGGTGGTCAAGAGCACCGGCGACGGGTATCTCGCCACGTTCGACGGGCCGACACAGGCGATCCGCTGCGCGGAGGCGTTGCGCGCTGAGGCTCAGACACTGGGCATCCAGATCCGCGCCGGCATCCACACCGGGGAGTGCGAATTGATGGACGGCGACATCGGGGGGCTCGCGGTACATATCGCGGCGCGGATCATGGGTCGGCCGGGGCCGGTGAAATCCTCGTGTCACGCACCGTGCGCGACCTGGTCGTCGGCTCGGGTACGGGCTTCGAGGACCGCGGCACCGTCGAGCTGCGCGGTGTGCCCGGCACCTGGCAGCTGTTGGCGGTGGATCGCCACGGCGCGCGGGTGGGATCGCCCGAGGCAGCGCTGGCATCGATGCCAACCCCCGGCCGTCGGACCGCGATGCGCCGCTCGGACCGCGCCGTGGAGGTGATCGCCAGGCGGACACCGTGGATCCTGCGCGGGATGGGCCGCCTCGCCCCGGCCGCCGACCGCAGCTGAGCAGAGATGCTGCAACAGGGTTTACGCCCTCACACCGTGCGGAATAACGACCGCTGCAACGCAAAAGTGGGGTGCCAGACTGGCCTCCGGCTGCGGCCATCGGACGATCGGACAACCGAAACCAACCGTCTCAGGCTGCTTCGGCGATGGCAACCAGTCGCTGCAACGTGGCCAGCTGCAGCTCGGGGTCGCCTTCGAGTTTCGCCAGCAGCGTTGTGATGCCTGCCGCCCGGTAGCGGCTCACCCGGTCGGCGATGGCGTCGGGGGTGCCGAGCAGATTGGTGAGGCGGCCGAGGTCGAGCGGCACCGCGCTGCGCGCCTCGTCCTGTTTTCCGGCTTGCCACAGTCCGGCGACGGTTTCGACTTCGGCTCCGTAACCCAGTCGGGTGAACGCGTCGTTGTAGAAGTTCTTGCTGCCGGTGCCCATCGCGCCGATGGTGAACGCGTAGCCGTCGGCGTGGCGGCGTGCCGCGGCGTCGGCGGCGGCTTGGTCGTCGTGGAACTCGACGGCGACGGGGGCGACCAGGTCGAGCTGGTCGAGGGTTCGCCCGGCCTGCTGCGCTCCTTTCCGCAACGGGGCGAAGAACACCTCCGCGGCCTCGGGGATAAAGGCGTTGCCCAGCCAGCCGTCGGCCAGCTCGCCGGTCAGTCGCAGGTTTTGCGGGCCCATCGCCGCCACGTAGACCGGGACATGGTCGGGCTTGACCATGGGCCGCAGCGCGGCGCCGCGACTGTCCGGCAGCGGCAGCGGGTAGACCTCGCCGGCGTGCTCAAGCCGCTCGCCGCGGCTGACGATGCGGACGATCTCGATGGTCTCCCGCGTGGTCTGCACCGGTTTGCGGAACCGGACGCCGTGCCAGCCCTCCATGACCCGTGGCCCGGAGGTGCCGATCCCTAACAGGAAGCGGCCGCCCGAAAGCGCCTGCAGGCTCAGCGCCGACGTCGCCAGCATCGCTGGGCTCCGCGAACCCAACTGCACGACAAACGTTCCGAGGTTGATCGACGACGTCTTGGCGGCCAGGTAGGCCAGCCCGGTAAGGGCGTCGTAGCCCCAGACCTCGGGCACCCACAACGACGTGACACCGATGCGCTCGGCGGCCACGGCGAACTCCGCCGCGCCCGGCAACCGGGGTTCGATCAAGGCGCCGACCTTCATCCTGGCATGCTACAAGGACCGCCACCTCCACCGGCGGGCGCCGAGAAGGATGAGCCATGCGCTATCGCGACCAACCCACAGTCGAAGTGACACAGCGAGTTCGGTGCGATGTTCGCACGGCATGGGACCTGGTGACCGACATCGGCCTGCCCGCGCGGTGTTCCTCGGAGCTCGAGGCTGTCGAGTGGCTTGACGGAGCCAACGCGGTAGCAGTCGGTGCGCGGTTCCGCGGTCGCAACAAGCACGAGGCGTTCGGTGACTGGGCGACCGTCTGCGAGGTCGTCGAAGTCGAGGACGAATGCCGTTGGGTCTATAACGTCATCGGACCTGAGGGCGTCAGCGCGACATGGGCGTTCGAGGTCGAACCGGCCAGCGACGGGGTGTTGGTCCGCCAGTGGGGCCGGATGGGGCCGGGGCCGTCGGGGCTGACCCCGGCGATCGTCGCGCAACCGGAGAAGGAGGCCAGGATCGTCTCCCGGCGCATTGCCGAATGGGAGAAGAACATGGCGGCCAACCTCGAACAGGTTCGGTCGCAGGCCGAAGGCTAGCGGTCAGGCCTCCCTTAGCGCGGTCAGTAGCCGGCGCGCGGCGGCGACGCGACGAGCGGCCGGCCCGGTCAGGGCGTCCAGTGCGCACTCGGGATCGGCGGGCGGGCCCATGTGTCCGCAGCCGCGCGGGCATTCCTCGATGGCTTCGGCCAGATCGGAAAACGCGGCTATCACGTCGTTGGGTTGGATATGGGCCAGCCCGAACGAGCGGATCCCCGGGGTGTCGATCACCCAGCCGTTGGTCTGAAACGGCAGCGCCACCGATTGTGTCGAGGTGTGTCGCCCCCTGCCAATATCGGTCACCTCGCCGACCGCTCGATCCGCCTCCGGCACAAGCCGATTCACCAACGTCGATTTGCCGACGCCGGAATGGCCGAGCAGCACAGTGATTCTCCCGACCAACAGGTGTGCGACCGCCTCCAAGGGGTCGTCGCGGCCCGCGCTGATCACCGTCAGGTCGAGGTCGGCGAACTGCTCAGCGAACGGGGCGGCGGGCGCGAGGTCGGTTTTGGTCAGGCACAGGATCGGTACTAGTCCGCCGGCATAGGCCGCGATCAGCGTTCGATCGACCAGGCCGGTGCGCGGCGGTGGGTCGGCCAGGGCCACCACGATCAGAAGTTGATCGGCGTTGGCGACGACGACCCGTTCGGTGGGATCGGTGTCATCGGCGGTGCGCCGCAACACTGTTCGCCGCTCCCCGCGCCGCACGATGCGGGCCAAGGTATCCGACCGACCGGAAAGATCGCCGACGACGTCGACGTCGTCGCCGACGACGATCGGTGTGCGGCCCAGTTCCCGTGCCCGCATCGCGGTGACCCGGCGATCGGGGTCGCCGTCGAGCACACATCCCCACCGGCCGCGGTCGACGCTGACCACCATCGCCGGTTTGGCGTCGGCGTGCTCGGGGCGGGTCTTGGTCCGCGGCCGCGAACCGCGACCCGAGCGGATCTTGACGTCGGACTCGTCGTAGTCGCCCGGCCTCAACCGCCGGACTCCCCAAGCATTTCGGTCCACAGCCGCGGAAACTGCGGCAGCGTCTTGGCGGTGGTCTCGATGTCGTCCACCTCGACACCGGCGACCCGGAGTCCGACGATCGCGCCGGCCGTCGCCATCCGGTGATCGGCGTACGACTGCCACGTCCCCGGCCGCAACGGCGTCGCGGTGATCTCCAGGCCGTCGGCGGTTTCCGAGCAATTGCCGCCCAGCCGGTTGATCTCGGTGCGCAGCGCGGCCAGTCGGTCGGTCTCGTGGCCGCGCAGGTGCGCGACGCCGGTCAGCCGTGAGACCGAGCCCGGGGTGGCCAGCGCCGCGAGCACCGCCACCGCCGGGGTGAGCTCACCGACGTCGCGCAGGTTCACATCGAAACCGCCGTAGGATTGCGGCCCCCGCACCTCGAGATACGAATCAGACTGCTTCACAACCGAATTCAGTTGCCGCAGGATATTCAGAATCGCCTCGGCGGGTTGGATGCTGGCCGCCGGCCAGCCGGTGATGCGCACGGTGCCCGCGCTGACGACTGCCGCCGCGATGAACGGGACGGCGTTGGACAGGTCCGGTTCGATCTGCCAGTGCCGGGCCGCCACCGCTCCCGGTCGTATCTGCCATCGGTTGGGTGTGGCGTCATCGACTTCGACGCCGGCTTGCCGCAGCATCGCCACCGTCATGGCGATGTGCGGTGCTGACGGCAGTTGCGGACCGGTGTGCTGCACGGTCAGGCCCTCGGTGAACGACGTACCGGAGAGCAGTAGGCCGGATACGAACTGCGACGACGCCGAGGCGTCGATTTCCACGGCCCCGCCGGTGACCGATCCGGCGCCTTGCACGCGAAACGGCAACCCGTCGCCGTCGATGTCGACGCCGAGGCCGCGCAGCGCGTCCAGCAACGGCGCGATCGGCCGGACCCGGGCCTGCTCGTCACCGTCGAAGGTCACCGCCGCGACTCCCAGCGCCGCCAGCGGCGGGACGAACCGCAGCACCGTGCCGGCCAGGCCGCAGTCGATCCGGGCGTCGGCCGACGGGGAGATCGTCCCGCTGACCGCCAGCTCGTCCGCCGGCCCCTCGATATGCAGGCCCAACGCGCCCAGCGCGCCGATCATCAGGTCGGTGTCCCGGCTGCGCAGAGCGCCGCTGATCGTCGAGAAGCCACCGTTGGCGGCGGCCAGCGCCGCGAGCACCAACGCCCGGTTGGTCTGGGATTTCGAGCCCGGCACCGTCACCGTCGCGCACACCGGCCGCGCGGCATAAGGCGCGGGCCAGGTATTCACGTGCTCCATCATTGCCTACCGAGCACCGTGACTTCGCCGACGGCTAGCGCCGCGGGCTTCTTTTCACGCTGCTTGGGCGTGACGGGCCAGTCCAGCCCTCAGGATGTTCCGCGCGGCGTGTTCGTCGGCCTGGGAGCGATGCGAACATCGCTGGCAGACGAATAACGCTTGGGTGATGCGGTTCTGCGGTGCGGCATGCCCACAGTTTTCGCAACGGTCGGACGTATGCCGGGGGTCGACCTCGATCCAGATGCGCCCAGCCTCTTCCGCTTTGGCTCGCAGAATCGAAATGAACCGGCCCCAACCCGCGTCGCTTACGCTTCGCGAGAGCCCAGACTTGGCCAGCGCATTGTTGGCCAGATACTGGCCGGGTTTGTTTAGATCAGGCACGGGTTTGGCTCGTCGCAGCATGTTGGCAATCTCGAGGTCTTCAACCACCAGCAGGTCATAACGCCCGACGAGAGCGCGTACTTGCTTGTGGTGGAAGTCTTTGCGCTGGTTGGCGATCTTGCGATGCCTTGCCGCGACGGTCTCCCGCTTGCGGTCGCGATTCTTTGATCGATGCTTGGCCCGCTGTAACCGCTGCTGGGCTGCGGCCAACCGGGCGGCTGCGGCGCGCCCCCAGCGCGGATTGTCGATGTGCTGCCCGTCGCTGGTGGTAGCGAATCTGCAGATGCCAACATCGATGCCGGCCTGGCGGCCGTTGGCTGGCAGGGGGTTCATCGGCACGTCATCGCAAGACAGCACCAGCATCCAGCGCCGTCCCTGGCGTTTGATCTGGATTGTTTTCACCCGGCCTTCCACCGAGCGGTGCGGGTGGGCTTTGACCTGGCCGATGCCTTGTAGATATACCCGCCGCTGCTCGGGCAGCCAACGGGCGCCGTCGCCGTCTTTGGGCCACTCCACCGAGTCGAACCGCGCCGCACCCTATAAACCGCGGATAGCCTGGCTTGATGCCAGGTTTGGCCGTCTTAACGCGGCGAAAGAAGCTGGCGAACGCCCTGTTCAGACGGCGCAGCGTGGCCTGCTGGCTCGAAAACGACCACAGCGCCTGATCCGGGCGCGCCGCGCGGATCTCGGTTAGCTGGGCCGATTGGTCCCTGTAGCCGATGCGAGTCCTGCTGTGCGCCCAGGCATCGCGGCGCTCCCGCAACGCTGCGTTGTAGAGCTCACGGTGGGCATCTACGCATGCCGCCAGCGCAATATTTTGGCGCGCGGTCGGCCGCAACCGAAAGACGTAGGCGCGTTTCATCGGCCCCTCACCGCGCCCCTCCGGTGCACGATGTAGCCGCTCACGGTCGACGTCGATACATACCCGACCGAAGCAGCGAAACACGACGGCGACCACCATACTTTCGAGTGACGAGACCGGCTTTCCGACATGCCACGCAGCTTACGAAACGGCACTGACAAACCACGCGAATCGACCGTTCGCCTGACCCAACCTCTCACGGAGACAGTCACCGAATTCACTCCTTCCGCAATGATGGGACATATGTGCGGACGATTCGCGGTGACCACCGATCCGGCCGCGTTGGCCGAAAAAATCCAGGCAATCAACGAGGCGCGCTCGGCTGAATCTGTGGGCCCGAACTACAACGTGGCGCCCACCACGACGATCACCACCGTGGTGCGTCGTCACGACGAACCCGACGACGAACCCACCCGGCGGGTGCGGCTGATGCGCTGGGGGTTAGTACCGCCGTGGGTCAAGGCGGGAGCTGACGGTGCGCCGGAATCCAAGGGCCCGCAACTGATCAACGCCCGCGCCGACAAGGTCACCACGTCGCCGGCGTTTCGCTCGAGCGCCAAATCCAAGCGTTGCCTGGTGCCGATGGACGGCTACTACGAATGGCGTGCCAACCCCGACACCGAAGCGGGCAAGAAAGCCCACAAGACGCCGTTCTACCTGCACCGCGCGGACGGGGAGATGCTCTTCATGGCTGGTCTCTGGTCGGTGTGGAAGCCGGATAAGGATGCTAGCCCCTTGCTGAGCTGCACGATCATCACCACCGATGCCGTCGGCGAGCTCGCCGAGATCCACGACCGGATGCCGTTGATCGTGGCCGAAGGTGACTGGGATCGCTGGCTGGACCCCGACGCCCCGGCTGATCTTGAATTGCTGGCCGCCCAGCCCGACGTGCGCGGCATCGAGATGCGCGAGATCTCGACGCTGGTCAACAACGTGCGCAACAACGGGCCCGAGCTACTCGAGCCTGCCAAGCCACAGCCCGAACAAGCGACACTGCTGTAGTTGTCTGCCGCGGACAACAGTCCGGACAACTTTGTCAGTCAGAGATGGATCCGGGCACGCAACCAAGACTTAGCATGCGTGTGTGAGTGGTTTGTATACATACACATTCGACGACATCCGGAACCGCCCCGTCGCGGTGATCGGGGCGGGGACATTGGGGCGGCGTATCGCGCTGATGTTCGCCAGCCGCGGGGGAACCGTGCGAATCTACGCCCCACGCGCCGAACAGCGCGCCTCCGCAGTTCAGTACGTGACGGAGATGCTGCCGAAATTGGTGGCCGACCTAGGCTTTGGCAAAGTGGGTCGCGCGGTGGCCGCGGGTTCGCTCGAAGAGGCCCTAGATGACGCCTGGCTGGTCGTTGAATCCGTCCCGGAGAAGCTCGATCTCAAGATTGCGGCGTGGGAGCAGATCGACCAAGCGGCGCCGCCGGACACCATCTTCGCAACCAACTCGTCGTCGTACCCGTCGCGCCTGATGGCCGGAGCGGTGCGGGACAAAACGCGATTGTGCAACACGCACTTTTACATGCCACCGGAAGTCAATGCGCTCGACCTGATGTCCGACGGTGAGACCGACCGCGGGTTGCTCGACACCCTGCTGGCCGTACTTCCAGAGTTCGGTGTTTACCCCTTCGAGGCACGCCGGGAGTGCACCGGCTTCATCTTCAATCGCATCTGGGCCGCCATCAAACGCGAGTCGTTGGCAGTGGTCGCCGAAGGTGTGGCCCGTCCGGAGGACGTTGACGGGATGTACAAGCTCAATTTGGGCGCGCCCGCCGGGCCGTTCCAAATTATGGACCTGGTCGGCCTGGACGTCGCGCTCGACATCGAGAACCACTATGTCGAGGAGTTCCCGCACCTACCAAAAAACGCGCGGGACTTGTTGCAGACCTACGTCGACGCGGGCAAGCTCGGCGTCAAGACAGGCGAGGGCTTCTACACCTATCCGAAGCCCTGACGATGAGAACCTCGGGCTAACTAGTGATTCCAGCCAGTTCGTCTGCCACCGCATCGAATGCACGCAGCGTGTCTAACAGCATCTGCGGGTCCCCAGAGTCCGGCTGGGTGGATAACTTGGCGGCGACCACCTCCGCGGCGCGGTTGACGTAGATCATCTGACCACACATGCCCTGGCACAACACGACGTTGCTGCCCGGGCAGGGAAACCACACTTGGTTGCGGTACATCCCGCCAGGCATTTGGGTGTCGTCGGGGCTGGCGGTGAACGCCTGGCGCGAGTCGGGACCGCCGTCGAGAGTGTCGGCGATCCACGCCGCCGGCACCACTTGCTGGCCGGTCAACGAGACACCATCGCGCAAGAACAGCGACCCGAACCGGATCATGTCGGTAAGACAGGCGTTGATGCCGCCGTCGAATAGTCCGGTACCGACCGTGTCCACGCCAATGGTGGCGTCGCATTGGGCGCCGATGCGGCTCCACAGCAGTTCCGACATCAGTTCGGGCATCCGCTGGCCGCCGGCGACCTCGCAGACCCAGCCGAGTACGTCGGTTTCACACGAGCGATATTCGAATGGGCCGCCGTGAGCCGACTTCTGCCGCAACGTCAGCAGGAACTCACACAGCGTGGAGGGGACGTCCGGACTGCTCCGGGGTGCCCACCCCATCGCCTCGTCGAGCACGTGTATCTCCGCGGTCGGGTGGAGGTAATTGTCTGAGAAGGCGATACCCGACCTCATGTCCAGCAGGTGGCGTACCGTCGCACCGGCGTAGCCGCAGTTCGCCAGGGCGGGAACGTATGCCGTGACCGGCGTGTCAAGCTCGATCGCACCGGTCCCGTGCAGCGCGCCTACCACGGCTGCCACCAGCGACTTGCTCACCGAAAACAGCAGGTGCCGGGTCTGGGCCCCAAAGCCGTCGAGGTACTCCTCGGCCACCATCAAACCCCGGTGGGCGACGGCCCACCCGTCGGTAGCGGTGGTGGCCATCACCGCGCCAACCGTGGTGGCCACCCCGTCAGTGCTGGTCAGTCGGACCTCGGCCATCGGAGCACTGGCTGCGGGCAACGCCGCGGCCGGCCCGGTCCCGCGCGAGATTACTGCTGTCGGCACGAAGTCTTCGACGTGCTGGAATGACCAATGCGAATGTGGGGCCGACAGCCAGTTGTCCAGCGAGATACCGGCCGGGACGCTCACGCTCGTGCGACGAGCCGCGAAACGATCGGCGTGGCCGGCGTCAGGGGTGTCGACGCGAACTGCGCCTTGATGCCCGCGACCCAGCGCCGGCAGCGCTCGGTGAGCTGGTAGTCCTGGGTCTGCAGATGCCCGCGGGTGACGAGCACGCCGAGTTGGGCGCCCTCGCAGCGTACGAAGCCAGGCGCCGCGACACGCATGTAGAAGGCCTCGGACTCGTCGAGCAGCGTGGCCCAGTCGTTGCCCTGGCGCGCAAAGCAGACGCGCCCGTTGTCGTCGAGGTGCCACACGCCTGTGCGTGGGGTTGCGGTGAAGAGCCCGAGATCCGGCGAGGTCTCCGTGATTATCAGGTGACCCCACACCTCGTCCTCGCCATAGCCCCGCTCCCAGCGCGAGTTGATCTCCTCGATGTCGAGTTCGTACTCCACGTCCATGTACTCGAGCAGGTGGAAAAGGAACAGCGGCATGTCGGCGTAGGCCTCGGTGGTCAAGTTCGTCATCGGGCTGGCGCCGCTGAGGCGCGGGTTCACCTCACCCAGGTAGAGCTCGTCGGAGTCCAGGTCGTGCAACAGGTCCACCTCGAAGTAGCCGCGGTACCCCTCGCGGCTCATGATGTCGCCCAGCTTTCGCACCATTTCTCGCGCAGCGTGCGTCTGTGCGGGCGGCAGCACCTCGCGCCAGACGTCGTTGCCGCACCAGCCGCCCTTGCGCGGAGTCAGCTCCGGGTAACCGACGAGACTCGTCATCGCGGGGCCGATCACGGTGCCGTGGCGGGTCACGGTGCCCTCGAGGCACACCTCGACGTTGCGGATGCGCTTCATGACTTTGACTTCCTGCCCGACCAGGTCACCGGCGCACTGGTCCCAGTCGCGCTGACCGCGCACAAAGAACGTCGCGCTGCCGGCATCGCCATAAGCGGCCTCGACGACGAGGTCATCGCCCAGTCCGGCGTCCTGCGCGAGCGCCGACAGTTCGTCGTAGGAGCCGGCCCGCCCGATCACGTGGGGCACGCTGGGCACGCCCGCTTCGTCGGCCAGGCGCGTCATGACGAGCTTGGAGCCCAGCCGATGGCGCAGCTCCGCAGACGGGTGCATGACCTCGAGCCCCGCCTGGTGCGAGAGGGCCTGGGTCTCCTCGTCAAGCATCACAAAGCAGGCCTTGCCACCGGGCCCCCGTCGCGCGATGAACTCGAGGGTCTCGGAATCACGCAGGAGGTAATTGCACACATCCCCCATGGACCCGAAATCAATGCGGTCGCGCCGCCGGGGCACGAACACGCGCGAATGTGC
>NZ_DATFZD010000126.1:0-31278 GCF_035314665.1 Mycobacterium sp.
CCGGCGTTGTCGAACACCCCGTAGGGTGCGGTCGCTGCCGCCTTCTCCAGGTCGCAGTCGTCGAAGACGATGTTGGCGCTCTTGCCGCCGAGTTCGAGGGTGACCCGCTTGACCTGATCCGCCGCACCCGCCATCACCTTCGTGCCGACTTCGGTGGAACCGGTGAACACGATCTTGCGCACGTCCGGGTGCGTGACGAACCGCTCCCCGACCACCGAGCCCCTGCCCGGCAGCACCTGGAACAGATCGGCGGGCAGCCCCGCCTCGACCGCCACCTCACCCAGGCGCATCGTTGTCAGCGGCGTCCACTCGGCCGGCTTCACCAGGACCGCGTTGCCCGCGGCCAGGGCGGGCGCAAAGCCCCACGACGCGATCGTCATCGGGAAGTTCCACGGGGTGATGACTCCCACCACTCCAAGCGGCTCGTTGAACGTGACGTCAAGACCACCCGCTACCGGAATCTGCTTGCCGGACAGCCGCTCCGGGCTGGCCGCGTAGTACTGGAGAACATCGCGGACGTGGCCGGCTTCCCACTCCGCCGACGAGATCGGGTGGCCGGAGTTGGCCACCTCCAACGCCGCGAGCTCGTCGATGTGCTCGTCGACCGCTGCCGCGAAGACGCGTAGCCGCGCGGCCCGGTCAGCGGGAGCCAGCCTGGCCCAATCGCGCTGCGCAATTCGGGCCCTGACCACCGCGTCGTCGACGCCTGCTGCGTCGACCTGCTCGACGGTCCGCAGCACCTCCTCGGTGGCGGGGTTGATGACGTCAGATGTCGTCATCCGCCGACACGCCCCATCGCAAACGCTGTTGCGGCAGCCACCGCCCCGGCGAACAACCGCAGGTCATTGAGCCGTTCCTCGGGATGCCACTGGACCGCGACGACGAAGTTCTCGGCGGCCAGTTCGATCGCCTCGATCACGCCGTCGGGGTCGTGCGCCGCGACGATCAGGCCGCTGCCCAGGTCGGCGATCGCCTGGTGGTGGTAGCACTGCTCATCCGACGAGCGTCCGATCAGCGACGCGAGTCGTGTGCCGGGCACCGTCCGCACCGTCGAGGTGCTGAACACCGCGTTGCCGGCCTGGTGACGACTGTGACCGAGCACGTCGGGCAGGTGCTGGTGCAGTGTGCCGCCCAGTGCGACGTTGAGCACCTGGGCGCCGCGGCAGATGCCGAGCACCGGCATGCCGCGCCGCAGTGCGCCGGCCAGCAGCGCGAATTCCCAGGCGTCGCGGTCGGCTCGGGGGTCGTCGGTCATCGGGTGCGGCACCTGCCCGTACCGCGACGGATCGACGTCCTTACCGCCCGTGATCACCAATCCGTCCAGCCCGTCGAGGACCCGCGCGGCGATGTGCTCGTCGACCGGCTGCGGGGGCAGCAGCACCGCGATGCCACCGGCGCGGGTGACTCCGTCGAAGTAGATGTGCGGCAGGAAGCTGGCACGCACGTCCCAAATCCCGGTCTGTGCCTGCTCAAGGTAGGTAGTCATGCCCAGCACGGGCCGCAACCCGGCGAAAGCTTCAGAGCCGTTCAAATCCCCGTACTTTCTCCCAGTCCGTCACCGCGGAGTTGAATGCAGCCAACTCGACGCGCGCGTTGTTCAGATAGTGCTCGACGACCTCCTCCCCGAACGCCCCGCGCGCCACCTTCGAGCCGGCGAACAGCGCGGCGGCTTCGGCGAGCGTGGTCGGGAGCCGCTCGGCCCCGCTTTCGTAGGCGTTGCCCTCAAAGGGGGCCGGCAACTCGAGATTCTCGTCGATGCCGTGCAGGCCGCCGGCGATCAGCGCCGCCACGGCCAGGTACTGGTTGACGTCGCCACCGGGGGCGCGGCATTCCATCCGCATGCCGTGACCGTGTCCGACGATCCGCAGCGCGCAGGTCCGATTGTCCATTCCCCATGCCACCGCGGTGGGGGCGAAGCTGCCATCGACAAACCGCTTGTAAGAGTTGATGTTCGGCGCATAGAACAGGGTCAGCTCGCGCAGCGTGGCCAGCTGCCCGGCCACGAAGCTGCGAAACAGCGGCGACATCTCGGCGTCGGCGTCGGCGAACACCGCGCTGCCGTCCTCTCCGCGCAGTGAGATGTGGATGTGGCAGCTGTTGCCCTCGCGCTCGTCGAACTTCGCCATGAACGTGATGCTCTTTCCATGCTGGTCGGCGATCTCCTTCGCGCCGTTCTTGTAGATCGTGTGGTTGTCACACGTCACCAGCGCGTGGTCGTAACGAAACGCGATCTCCTGCTGGCCGAGGTTGCACTCGCCTTTGACGCCTTCGCAGTACATGCCCGCGCCGATCATGCCGAGCCGGATGTCGCGCAGCAGCCGCTCCATCCGGGTCGATGCCAGCATCGCGTAGTCGACGTTGTAGTCGGTGGCCGGGGTCAGGCCGCGGTAGCCCCTCGCCCAGGCCTCGCGATAGGTGTCGTCGAACACGATGAACTCCAACTCGGTGCCGGTGTACGGCACCAGGCCGCGCTGAGACAGCCGCTCGATCTGCGATCTGAGGATGCTGCGCGGCGCGACCGTGACCGGGCTGCCGTCGTCCCGGCTGAGATCGGCGATCACCAGCGCCGTGCCGGGCAGCCACGGGATCCGGCGCAACGTGGTGAAGTCCGGCGTCATCACCATGTCGCCGTAGCCGGTGTCCCAGCTCGACATCGCGTAACCGCCGACCGTGTTCATGTCGACATCAACCGCCAGCAGGTAGTTGCAGCATTCGGCGCCGTGCTTGGCGACGTCCTCCACGAACAACCGCGCCGACACCCGTTTGCCGGTCAGCCGGCCCTGCATGTCGGCGAACGCGACGATCACCGTGTCGATGTCGCCCGCGGCGATCAGCTCTTCGAGTTCGGTCAGCGACAACATGCCGAAAAGTCAACCATTGGGTGCTCCTCCTGCCGCCGTGCTGGCCCCGATCTGACTCAACCGTCCCTCCAAAGGTAGGACTGCAGACCTTTGAGGCTCTACTGTCGGCTGATCCTGCTGGCACCTGTCGGTGAGAGCCGGACGTGGCGTCACGATCAGTCCTGGCAGTTCGGGCACAGGCCGTGCAGCGTCAGCCCGGCCCGCTCGGACAACGTGAATGAACTGCCCTCGATCGCGTGTTTCAGCGCCGAGCTGAGCTGATGCGCGGGCACCTCGATGATCGCGCCGCACCGGGTGCAGACCGCGTGGTGATGCGGGTCCTCCGCGAGGCCGTAGGTGGTCACCCCGCCCTCGACGGTCAGCGCGTGCAGCACGCCGAGCTCCACCAGCGTGGTCACTGTCCGATACACGGTCGCCAGGTCCGGCGCCGGACCGTCCACCGGGTTCGCGTCGAGCAGCCGCTGATGGATCTCGGCGACCGAGAGGTGGCCGCGCACCGGCTCCAGCGTCGCCAGCACCGCGATCCGCGGCGCGGTGCGACGTAGCCCGCGCGCCCGCAGCAGATCACCGATCCGCTCCGCGGCCTTCCTTGTCACGAAAACAGTGTCTCCCCGGCCGCGCGCGCTGCCAATGGCGGTGGTGACCGAGCGCACGCAGCGCCCACCGTGAACACACTGCGAAATCTCACGGGCGAAATCTCGCAGTACCTTCACGTTCGCGAATCCACCCGGACACCTGGTTGTTGCGAATTGCTTGCAACAGCGCATCTACCGGGCTTACCGTCAAACGGTGGTGGACCGACCAGCGTCGTGGCTCCCCCGTGTGCGCGCCGCGCTGACGGCGCGCGAATGGCTCACCTTCGCGTCGATGGTCGGCGTCATCGCCGCGCTGCATGTGATCGGCTGGGTGACACTCGTCGTACTCGTTGCGCCGCAGCATTTCAGCGTGGGCGACAAGGCTCTCGGCATCGGCGTCGGCATCACCGCGTACACGTTGGGACTGCGGCACGCATTCGACGCCGACCACATCGCGGCAATCGACAACACCACCCGCAAGCTGATGGCCGACGGCCGGCGCCCGCTCGGCGTGGGATTCTTCTTCTCGATCGGGCATTCGACGGTGGTGTTCGGGCTGGCGCTGCTGCTGTCGATCGGAGTCAAGGCGCTCGCCGGGCCGGTCGAACAGGACTCATCGGCACTGCACCGCTACACCGGACTGATCGGCACCAGCGTGTCCGGCCTGTTTCTGTACCTGATCGCCACCATCAACATCGTGATCCTTGTCGGCATCGTGCGGGTCTTCCGGCGGATGCGCGGCGGCGACTATGACGAGGCCGCGCTCGAGCAGCAGCTGAACAACCGCGGTCTGATGAACCGGCTGTTCGGACGGTTCACCCGATCGATCTCGAAGTCGTGGCACGCCTATCCACTCGGACTGCTGTTCGGGCTCGGCTTCGACACGGCCACCGAAATCGCGCTGCTCGTGCTGGCCGGCACCAGTGCCGTCGCGGGGCTGCCCTGGTACGCGATCCTGTGCCTGCCCGTGCTGTTCGCCGCCGGGATGAGCCTGCTCGACACCGCCGACGGCACGTTCATGAACTTCGCATACGGCTGGGCGTTCTCGCGGCCGGTGCGCAAGGTCTACTACAACATCACGATCACCGGGCTGTCGGTGGCCGTCGCGCTGATCATCGGCAGCGTTGAACTGCTTGGGTTGCTGGCCCGGCAGCTGGGGCTGTCCGGTGGCTTCTGGGGCTGGATTGCCGGCATTGATCTCAACGTCATCGGACTCGTCATCGTCGCGATGTTCGTGCTGACCTGGGCGGTAGCGCTGTTGGTGTGGCGGTTCGCGCGCATCGAGGAGCGGTTCAGCGCCCGGGAAGGCTGAGCGGTCGCTCGGTATCGATGCTGCGCAAGGCCAGGCGGTAGGGTCGAAACGATGTGTGGAGCGACCGGGGAGGTACGCCTCGACGGCCGGACGCCTGACGTCGCTGCCGTGGCTGCCATGACGGAGGCGATGACGCCCCGCGGGCCGGACGCGGCAGGCGTGTGGTCGCGAGGTCGGGTCGCGCTCGGCCATCGGCGCCTGAAGATCATCGACCTCTCCGACGCCGCCGCCCAGCCGATGGTCGACGCCGAACTCGGGCTGACCGTCTGCTGGAACGGCTGCATCTACAACTACAAGGCGCTGCGCGCCGAACTGGCGGGCCACGGCTACCGGTTCTTCTCCCACAGCGACACCGAGGTGATCCTCAAGGCCTACCACAACTGGGGCGACCGGTTCGTCGAGCACCTCTACGGCATGTTCGCCTTCGCGATCGTCGAGCGCGACAGCGGCCGCGTGCTGCTCGGCCGCGACCGACTGGGCATCAAACCCCTCTACCTCACCGAGGACGCGCACCGCGTCCGGTTCGCGTCGTCGTTGCCCGCGCTGGTCGCCGGTGGCGATGTCGACACCCGCATCGACCCCGTCGCGCTGCACCACTACCTGTCCTTCCACTCCGTCGTGCCGCCGCCACTTACGATCCTGCGAGGGGTGACGAAGGTCCCCCCGGCTTCGCTCGTCGCGATCGAGCCTGATGGTCGCCGCACCACCACGACGTATTGGACGCCCTGCTTCACCCGTCACGCCGACCGGTCGGACTGGTCCGAGCGCGACTGGGAAGACGCCGTGCTGTCGACCCTTCGCGTCGCCGTCGAGCGGCGCATGGTGGCCGACGTGCCGGTCGGCTGCCTGCTGTCCGGCGGTGTGGACTCCAGCCTGATCGTGGGCCTGCTCGCCGAGGCGGGCCAGACCCACCTGTCGACGTTTTCGATCGGCTTCGAGTCGGTCGGCGGCGTCGCAGGCGACGAGTTCAAGTGGTCGGACATCGTCGCCGAACGGTTTGACACCGACCACCACCAGTTGCGCATCGGCACCGACCGGATGCTGCCCGCGCTCGACGGCGCCATCGGCGCGATGAGCGAGCCGATGGTCAGCCACGACTGCGTCGCGTTCTACCTGCTCAGCGAGGAGGTGTCGCGGCACGTGAAGGTCGTGCAGTCCGGCCAGGGTGCCGACGAGGTATTCGCCGGATACCACTGGTACCCACCGATGAGCGCGCCGGACGCCGCCACCGTCGACGGCTCGGTCGCGAGCTATCGCAAGGGGTTCTTCGACCGTGACAGCGACGGCGTCCGGGCCCTGGCGAATGCCGGCATAGTGGCTGCCGGCGACCCCAGCGGGCGGTTCGTGTCCGAGCACTTCGCCCGCGCCGGGGCTGAGACCGGCGTCGACCGGGCGCTGCGGCTCGACACCACGGTGATGCTGGTCGACGACCCCGTCAAGCGCGTCGACAACATGACGATGGCGTGGGGGCTGGAGGGCCGGGTCCCGTTCCTCGACCATGAGCTGGTCGAACTGGCCGCTACGTGCCCGCCGGAGCTCAAGACCGCGCACGGCGGCAAGGGGGTGCTCAAGCAGGCTGCCCGGCGCGTCATTCCCGCCGAGGTTATCGACCGCCCGAAGGGCTACTTCCCGGTGCCTGCCTTGACCCATCTCAAGGGCCCGTACCTCGAGCTGGTCCGCGACGCGCTGTACGCGCCCGCCGCCAAGGAGCGGGACCTGTTCCGCCCCGAGGCGGTGGACCGCCTCGTGGCCGACCCGAACGGGCGCCTGACCCCGTTGCGGGGCAACGAGCTGTGGCAGATCGCGCTGCTGGAGCTGTGGCTGCAGCGCCGTCGCATCACCGGACCGGCCGCATGACCGTCCTCGACCCCGACGAGGACCATCCCGAGGCGATCACCCTCGGCCTTCACCACGCGTCGCCGCAGCACCTCGTCGACGTGATGGCCGAGGACGTGGTCCTCGACCTGGGCTGGGGCCGGCTGATCTTCGGGCAGACCTTCGCCGATCCCGAGAAGCTCCCGGAGGTCCTGCGCAGGGAGGGCCCGGGACGCCGCGACATCTGCATCTACGCCCGCGAATCCCATGTCGTCGTCGCCCGGTCGCCGAGCGAGCTGTTCATCGACCCCAGCCACACGTACCGGCTGCGCTTCTCCGGGGATGAATCCATGATCGGCGCCTCCGCGGTCGGCATCACCGTGCGCGGGCTTGAGAGCCCCGCCGACGCCGACGCGATGAACCGCGTCTACGTCCGGTGCTCGATGGTTCCTGCACCGGTGGATGTGATCTGGCACAACCACCTCCATGCCGAGGCGGTGACCTACCGGGTCGCGGTGCGTGACCACGACCGGCTGGTGATCGGCACGGTGACGGGCGTCGACCACGAGCGGTTGTTCTCCGACCCCGAGCACGGCTCGAGCTTGTGGTCGCTGGCCGTTGACCCCTCCGCGGCCCTCCCCGGCGTCGGCGAGGCGCTCACCCGCGCGCTGGCAGAGCACTACCGTTCGCAGGGCCGCGCCTACTTGGACCTTTCGGTCGCCCACGACAACGCTGCTGCCATCGCCCTCTACGAGAAGCTGGGCTTCCGCCGCGTCCCTGTGCTGGCGATCAAGCGCAAGAATGCGATCAACGAGCCGCTCTTCACCGCCGGACCACCCGAGACCGTCGACGACCTCAACCCCTACGCCCGGATCATCGCCGACGAGGCCATCCGCAGGGGGATCCAGGTCGAGGTGCTCGACGCGGAAACCGGGGAGATGCGACTGACCCACGGCGGACGAACCGTGGTCACGCGCGAGTCGCTCTCGGAGTTCACCTCGGCCATCGCGATGTGCCGCTGCGACGACAAGCGCCTCACCCGGCGCATCGTTGCCGAGGCAGGGATCGCCGTAGCACGCGGGCGGGTGGCGACGGTCGACGAACAGGACCACGCGTTCCTGGCGGAAGTCGGCGACGTGGTGGTCAAGCCTGCGCGGGGCGAACAGGGCAGGGGAATCACCGTCGGTGTCGACGGGCCCGACGAACTCGATGCCGCGCTGGCCCGTGCCTCCGAGCACTGCCCGGAGGTGCTCATCGAGCAGCTGGCGCCGGGCGACGACCTGCGTTTGGTGGTCATCGACGGCAGGGTGATCGCAGCTGCGCTGCGAATGCCCGCCGAGGTGATCGGCACCGGCCGGCACAAGGTGCAGGAGCTGATCGAGGCCCAGAGCAGGCGTCGCGCCGCGGCCACCGGTGGCGAGTCACGCATCCCGATTGACGAGGTCACCGAGGCGACGGTCGCCGAGGCCGGATGGTCGTTTGACGATGTGCTGCCGGAGGGTCACCGGCTGCGGGTGCGCCGCACCGCGAACCTGCATCAGGGCGGCACTATCCACGACGTCACCGCCGAGGTGAACCCGGATTTGTGCGGGGTGGCTGTCGCGGCTGCGGATGCGATCGGCATCCCCGTCACCGGCATCGACCTCCTGGTGCCGGACGTTACTGGCGATGAATACGTGTTCGTCGAGGCCAACGAGCGCCCCGGTCTTGCCAACCACGAGCCGCAGCCCACCGCCGCGGCCTTCATCGACTTCCTGTTCCCCGGCCAGCCGCGCCTGCCCCAGGCCTGGACGCCCGAAGAAGCCGCGCACTAAGCACCAAGCACCAAAGCACTAGGCGCGCTACCAGGTGCTCGCACGCAGCACGATCTCGGCGGCGAGCTGGGCCGTCGACTCTTGGGCGTTGCGCCGGCCCAGCAGCTCAACCAGCCGGAAATCGCCGTACACGTAGCGCTGGCTGGCCCGGGCGACCGCCCGTGCGGCCGGCGTGCTGACCAGCGCGGTGGTGTTGATCTCCACCGGCGGGCAGTGTTGGTCGCGAACCACGCCGGTCATGTCCGCCACCCGCGGATGACCGCGGTCGATGACGACCAGACCGATGAAACGGTCCAGCCTGCTCGCGGCCAGTTCCCACGCGAGTTCGCCGCCCGCCCGGTCACCGACCAGAAGCGCCCACTGCACGCCCAACGAGTCGAGGATGCCGACCACCGACTTGGCGGTCAGCCGCCGGTCGGGTGCGATCACCACGGTCCGCAATTGCGCGGTGTGCAGACGCTGGCAGACAGGGTCGTAGGCGGCGGGCGCATGATGCGCTGCGCAGAGCATGACAACGACGGGCCCCTTGTCGGGGCCTGCCACACTGACGGCTACCGGGAACCCGTCGACGGTGACCATCGACCCAGGCATTTCACGCACGCTACCTGCTCTACGCACCTTGGCGGGCGGCTTTGGGCGGTCTTGCAGCGGTCTTTCAGCTGCCCTGGATTCGGTCCGCCTGTTTGGTGACGATGTCGAGGAACGTCTGCGGCAGTGTCGCTTTCGGCGTGTTAGGTTGCTCTGCGCCCATTTGCTTTGTCGGAAAGGCGATCCCGAACACCGCCATCCGGTCGATGTTCTCGAACGCCATGAAGACGCTCTCTTCGAGCCCGTTCAGTCGCATGGTCTGCTGGTACACCAACTCGCCTGGCCGCGAAGGCGCGAGCTTCGTCGTGGTGATCGGAATGCCCTCCGAGCCCGGGTCGAAGAACGCGTCGAAGTGCTCGCACCGGCTGGCCGTTGCGGCGAGCCGGTCCAGGTCGAGCTTCCAGGACAACACTGTCATCACGGTCCGCGCGCCGTCGTAGGCGACGCTGTACTTCGCGGCGCTGCCCGGTCCGCGTTCGGCGGTCGCGGCGATGACGTCGGTGAGTCCGTTGGAGCAGCCCTCCGGCTTGGACAGCATCGACGCCGGGCCGCCGGCGTTGTCGGGCTGTCCCGGCTTCTCGACGATGCGGCCGTAGTCCACGCCCGGCGGAAAGTCGTCGGGCTTGAGCACCACCTTCTCCAGCTTGGCGCCCGGCCAGGTGGCGGTCCCGCTGACCGACGTCGAGCACCCGGCCAGCACTGCGACGGCCAGCAGGCTCGCACCAGCCCACCTTCCCGCCCGCCGACACCGCATGCGTTTCAGGCTACTGCCGCAGGGCTGCGACGACAGCGGGGCGCGCGGGCGGACCGCTGTCCAGAAGCGTGTGGATCGCGTCGATGTCCAGGTGCGCCGTCAACAGGTCGGCCATCAGGTCCAATTGCGCGTCGCGCCGGGCCGCGACGTCGACGTCGTCGGCGACGACGAAGCCGTGTCTTCCCGCGGCGGCCGCCGCCTCGGTCAGCCAGCGGCGCCGGAACGCGTCGTTGTCGAGCAACCCGTGCCAGTGCGTGCCGTATACCGCGTCACGGGCGATGCCGACGTCGGCCCAGCTCGGCTCTGTGCACCGGGTCAGCCGGCCGTGGTGGATTTCGTAACCCGAAAGCGGCATTTTCCATACGCGAAGTGTCTTCTCGGGGCAGAAGGCGATGTCGGCGTCGAGCAGGCCCAGGCCCGCGACCTGCCCGGCTTTCGACTCCACCGGGTCGTCGATGCGCCGGCACAGCATCTGGAAACCACCGCAGATGCCGAGCACGGCACGGCCCGAATTGGCGTGCGCGGCGACGCCGTCGGCGAGCCCGCGGGCGCGCAGCCAGTCCAGGTCGGCAACGGTGGCCTTGCTGCCGGGGATCACCACCACGTCGGTGTCGGCGAGGTCGGCCGGATCGGTGATCCAGCGCACCAGCACGCCGGGTTCGCAGGCCAGCGCCTCGACATCGGTGGAGTTGGAGATCCGGGGCAGCCGGACCGCCGCGACCCGCAGCCAGTCGTCGCCGCGTGGCGGCTGCGGCGTGCCGACGACTCGATGCGCGACGACTGACACCGAATCCTCGGCGTCGAGCCACAGCTTGTCGGCGTAGGGCAGCACACCGTAGGTGGGCCGGCCCGTCAGCGCGCGCAGCTGGGCGAGGCCGGGCGCCAGCAGCGTCCGGTCGCCGCGGAACTTGTTCACGATGAACCCGGCGATCAGCGCCTGGTCGGCAGGCTCGAGGAGGGCGACCGTCCCGAACAGGTGCGCCAACAGTCCGCCGCGGTCGATGTCCCCGACCAGCACGACGGGCAGGTTCGCGGCGCGGGCCAGCCCCATGTTGGCCAGATCCGTTGCGCGCAGGTTGATTTCGGCCGGAGAACCCGCGCCCTCACAGATCACCGCGTCGAACTCGGCGCGCAGCGACGCGAGTTCACCGGCCACCATTTCGGCGAGCCGGTTGCGGTGATCTGCGTAGTCCGCCGCAGACACCGTGCCGGCCACCCTGCCGCGCAACACCAATTGCGATGAGCACTCGCTTCCCGGCTTGAGCAGTATCGGGTTGAACCGGACGCTGGGCACCAACCCGGCGGCGCGGGCCTGCATCGCCTGCGCCCGCCCGATCTCACCCCCGTCGGCGGTGACCGCAGAGTTGTTGGACATGTTCTGGGCCTTGAACGGTGCGACCCGTATGCCCTTGCGGACCAGCAGACGGCATAGCCCCGCGACCACCATCGACTTGCCGGCGTCGGAGCTGGTGCCGGCGACCAGCAGCGCGCCGCTCACGGGGTCACGGCAGTGTGAGGATCTCGGCGCCGTCGTCGGTGACCACCAGCGTGTGCTCGAACTGGGCAGTCCACTTGCGGTCCTTGGTGGCAACGGTCCAGCCGTCGTCCCAGATCTCGTAGTCGATCGAGCCGAGGTTGATCATCGGTTCGATGGTGAACGTCATGCCGGGCTCGATGATCGTCGTGACGGCAGGCTGGTCATAGTGCAGCACGACCAGCCCGTTGTGGAATGTCGTGCCGACGCCGTGGCCGGTGAAGTCGCGAACCACGTTGTAGCCGAACCGGTTTGCGTACGACTCGATCACCCTCCCGACAACCGACAGCGAACGGCCCGGCTTCACGGCCTTGATCGCGCGCATCATCGCCTCGCGCGTGCGCTCGACGAGCAGCCGGTGCTCCTCGGACACGTCGCCGGCCAGGAACGTCGCGTTGGTGTCACCGTGGACGCCGTCGATGAAGGCCGTGATGTCGATGTTGACGATGTCACCGTCCTCGATCACGGTCGAGTCCGGGATGCCGTGGCAGATGATCTCGTTGAGCGACGTGCAGCAGGATTTCGGAAAACCCTTGTAGCCCAACGTCGATGGGTAGGCGCCGTGATCGATCATGTACTCGTGGGCGATGCGGTCGAGCTCGTCGGTGGTCACACCCGGCGCAACGGCGTTGCCGGCTTCGGCCAACGCTCGGGCGGCGATGCGCCCGGCGACGCGCATCTTCTCGATCACCTCGGGTGTCTGCACCCACGGCTCGTGACCCTCGCGCGCCGTCGGCTTGCCGACGTACTCCGGGCGCGGGATCGACTTGGGCACCGGCCGGGTCGGCGACAGCACGCCGGCGCGCAGCGCGGAACGAACAGTCATATAGCCAGCCTAGTTGAAATAAGTGCCGACGAGCCTCTCGGGCGAGGAGCATCAATGGCGCCGGAATCTCTGGCGACGCGGCCCCCTGATCTTGACCGAACCCAGCACCATCCGCCCGGTCAGCACCACGTGGGGCGTGCCCTCGGCGGGGGCGTTCTTGCGCAGGTCGCTCGCGCTGCCACCGAACACCTCGACGTCATCGACGGAGACGCTTGCGCCGTCGGGCAGCCGGATGTTCACCGAACCGCGGACCATGTCGAGTTCGATGACCACGACCGGCCCGGCGAAGCGGGCGTTGACCAGGTCCAGCTCGACCGACCCGAACCGCCGCACGAGCGCCAGCCGGGTCGGCACGATCCACTCGCCGGAGCGCTTCAACGAACCGAGCCATCCGCGCAGCTGCACGCGATCGGCGGCAGATGTGACGATCGCGCCGGGCCCGGGCAGGTCGCCCACGAGGGTGTCCAAGTCGGCGCGCATCCGCGCCTGCGACACCCGCGCCGAGCGTTCCTCGAACTCGTCGATGTCGATTAGCCCCAGCGCGACCGCGTTGTGCAGCCGGCGCAGCGTGCCGTTGCGGTCGGCGTCCGAGATGCGCAACGCCGCCGCGTCCTCACTGATCCCCGTCATGGCATCCAAACTTACCGCCGGTGCGCCTACGGCCCGGGTTATCGCTACGGCCCGGGGATCAGCGGGGCCATCAGCGCGCCAGACCCGTTCACGCGCGAGATCGAGTCTTCCTCGTAACCGTCCTACCAAGGCCGCAGGCGAACGGCATCCGGCGGCGGGGTGGAGAGGCCGATCATCAGCTCGCCAGGTTACCCAGCGCGCATCGGCAGAAGGCCCCGGGCAAGGGTCCGTTCTGGCTCACTAGCGCCCCCACTGCCACGGCTGCCACGGCGGGCCGCCGCGGTCGTCCCGGTCCCCCCACCAGTCGTGACTGTGGTCCCATCCGTCGGCGTCCATGTGGTGGTCGTCGTGGCAGCCACCCCAGTTCCAGTTGTCGCCCCACCCCGGTTCCCAATTGTCGCCGGGGCACCAGTGATACTGCGGTACCGGGGCGATGTCGGCCTGGGCGGTACCTGACGCCAGCCCCAAACCGGCCAGCCCCAAACCACCGGTCGCCACCATCGTCGCTGCTAACCCTGCGATTCCTTTTCTCATGGCAGGAGGATTCCCGCGCCCCCTCGATTCAACCTGGCCACAAACTCATAAGACGCTGAGAGTTGTGGTGCGGCGTGAGTGGACCGGGAACCTGCGCGCGGTGCAGGAAGCGCTCGGGCATGCCTCGGTGGCAACCACGCAGCGCGCTACACCGCCGTGGACGACGTCGAGATCCGGGCGGCGATGATGGCCGCACAAGTCACGCGAGATAATCGCCGGGCAGCTCTTCGAACATGTGCTTGGTCATCCGGACCGCGTACTCCGAACTGCCACCGCCGACGATCAGCGCCGCGAAGGCCATGTCGCCCCGGTATCCGGCAAACCAGGAGTGCGACCCGCCCGGGAATTCGGCTTCCCCCGTCTTCCCGTGAATGTCCCCGGTTCCGTCGATGTCCTTGGCGGTGCCGTTCGTGACCACCAGCCGCATCATCGGGCGCAGTCCGTCGAGCATCTGCGGCGTGATCGGTGTGTGGTCCCCGGTGACTGTCGTGGGCTGACCCTCGATGAGCTGCGGTACCGGCGTTTTGCCGGCCGCGACGGTCGCGGCCGCGAGCGCCATCCCGAACGGACTGACGAGCACCTTGCCCTGGCCGAAACCGTCCTCGGTCCGCTCGGCGAGGTTGACCGTGGGAGGCACCGAACCGGATACCGTCGGCACCCCGGCGATCTGATAGTCCGGGCCGATGCCGTACTGGGCGGCGGCCACGGTCAGCCCGCTCGGAGGCATCCGGCTGGCCAGCTCGGCGAACGTGGTGTTGCACGAATTGGCGAACGCCTTCGACATCGGCACTGTGCCGAGGTCGAAGCCGCCGTAGTTGGGGATTGTGCGCTGCCCGATGTCGATGTGGCCGGGACAGCCGAGCAGCGTGTTCGGGCTGGCCAGGTCGCGCTGGATCGCCGCGCCTGCGGTGATGATCTTGAACGTCGACCCCGGCGGGTACAGGCCGGTGGTGGCGACGGGCCCATCGGCGTCGGCGGCGGCGTTCTGCGCGATGGCCAGGATTTCGCCGGTGGACGGCTTGATCGCGACGATCATCGCCTTCCTGCCCACGCTGTCGACGGCGTCCTGGGCCGCGTCCTGCACCGCGCGGTCGAGGCTGATCGACACCGACGGCGCCGGCGAGCCGGGCACCTCGTTGAGGACGTTGACGTCGACACCGTTCTGGTTGACGGTGACCACCCGCCAGCCCGCCTCGCCGTCGAGCTCGTCGATGACCGCCTTTTTCACCTCGCCGACGATCGCGGGCGCGAAGTGGTCGTCGGTGGGCAGCAGGTCGGCTTGTGGGGTCACGACGACGCCGGGCAGTCCGTCGATCCCGGCAACCTTGTCGTGGTCGTCAGGTCGAAGAGTGATCAGGTCAAGCGGCTTCGTCGACGAGCTGGCCTGCTCGGCAAGCCGCTGCGGGTCCATCGTGTCATCGAATTGACGCAGCGCATCGGCCACCGCACGTGCGGTCGGCATCAGTTGGTCTCCGGCCGCGGCGGCGTCGAGCTGGTAGTGGTGGAGGTCTCCGGGCACCAGCACGTCGGTGCCGCCGAGCTCGTTGACCGAGGCCCGCCGGGGCGGGTCGGCCCGCAGCGCGAACGTCTGGTGCTCTCCCAGCTTCGGGTGCAGCCCGGCCGCGGTCCAGCGCACCTCCCAGCGACCGTTTTCGCGAATCATGCTCAGCTGACCGTCGTAGGTCCAGATCCGGTTCTTGGGCAGATGCCAGGTGTATCGATAGTCGACGCTGCCGGTGTCTTCGTCGAAGCTCGACCCGAGGACCAGGGCGTCGAAGTGGGTCGCTTGCAACCCGGCCCACGCGGCGTTGAGCGCATCCCGGGCGTCGTCGGGTCGGTCGGTCAATTTGGCCGCGCCGGTGGTGTCGCCGGAGGCCAGCGCGGCGTAGAACTTCTCGGCGGCCGGGCCGGGCCCGTCGGGGCGCGGAGTGCACGCACTGACTGTGTCGACGGCTCCGACCACCGCTGCCACGGTCAGCAGAGCGGCCACTCGCGATACTGCCGAGATCAAAGTTGCCATTGGGGCTGATGTTAAGAAAGTGTTCTGCAAAATCCGGGAAGGCACACCGAGATCGAACCGTTACTTCCGTCTGAACCTCGGCCGCGTCCGACGTCGACGAGTTGCTCGCGTGCGCCCGCGACCGTACTAGTCCAGTAGCACGGTCGCGAAGGTGCCCACCTGGGTGAACCCCACCCGGGCGTACGCCGCCCGCGCCACGGTGTTGAAGTTGTTGACATACAGGCTCGCGATGCGCCCGCTGCCGACGACGGCCGCGACCACCGCCGCCGTCCCCGCGGTGCCCAGCCCGCGGCCCCGGTATTCGGGATGCACCCAGACTCCCTGAATCTGGCCGACCGCCGGAGACTGCGACCCGACCTCGGCCTTGAAGATCACCTCGCCGTGCTCGAACCGGGCCCATGCCCGACCGGCGGCGATCAGTCCCGCCACCCGACGGCGATACCCGCGGCCGCCGTCGCCAAGGCGTGGGTCGATACCGACCTCGCCGATGAACATGTCGATCGCGGCGACCAGGTAGGAGTCCAGCTCGTCGATCCGGACGCGCCGCACGCCGGCGTCCGCCGGGCACGACGGTGCGGACGACATGGCCATCAGCGGCTGACGCTCCCGCACATCGCGAGCCGGGCCCCAGGTGTGCTCGAGCCTGCGCCACATGGGCACCACCAGTTCGGCGCGCCCCACCAGGGACGAGCAGCGCCGCGCCGTGGCCATCGCCTTGTCAGCGAACGCATTCAGGTCCTGCAGCGTGCCGCGCAGCGGGATCAGGTTCGCACCCGCATAGCACAACGATTCCGCGGCGCCGCGCCGGCTCCACAGCTCACCGCCGATCGCCGTCGGCTCGACACCGTGATCGGCGACGCGGGCGGCCACCATGCAGGAGCCGACTGGGTCGGCATCGAGAACCCGTTGCACCGCTCCGGCGTCGCGCGCCACCGTGACCCGTCGCTCGTCGACCAGTCGAAAGATCGGTGGAGCCGACATCGGAGCTCTTTCCTGCCGTCGTCACGGCCGCTGACGAGTTACTTCATCAGCTTACGGTCACCACCGGCGAACCGCTGGCAGATGACCCGGGACCGCCTTCGGTGGCGCGCTCCTCCGCGATCCGCATCGCTTCCTCGATCAACGTCTCGACAATCTGCGACTCGGGAACGGTCTTGATGACCTCGCCGCGAACGAAGATCTGGCCCTTGCCGTTCCCGGAAGCCACACCCAGGTCGGCCTCGCGAGCTTCCCCCGGGCCGTTGACGACACAGCCCATCACCGCCACGCGCAGCGGCACCTCGAGCCCGTCGAGCCCGGCGGCGACCTCGTTGGCCAGCGTGTAGACGTCGACTTGAGCGCGCCCGCACGATGGGCACGACACGATCTCCAGCGACCGCGGCCGCAGGTTCAGCGACTCGAGGATCTGGTTGCCGACCTTGACCTCTTCCACCGGCGGCGCCGAGAGCGACACCCGGATCGTGTCACCGACGCCGCGCGACAACAGCGCGCCGAACGCGACGGCCGACTTGATCGTGCCCTGGAACGCCGGCCCCGCCTCGGTGACGCCGAGGTGCAACGGGTAGTCGCACTGCGCGGCAAGCTGCTCATAGGCGGCGACCATGATCACCGGGTCGTTGTGCTTGACGCTGATCTTGATGTCGCCGAAGCCGTGCTCCTCGAACAGCGAGGCCTCCCACAGCGCCGACTCGACCAGCGCCTCGGGCGTGGCCTTGCCGTACTTCTCCATGAACCGCTTGTCCAGCGAGCCGGCGTTCACCCCGATGCGGATCGGGATGCCGGCCGCCGCCGCGGCCTTGGCGACCTCGCCGACCCGGCCGTCGAATTCCTTGATGTTGCCGGGGTTTACCCGCACCGCTGCGCAACCGGCGTCGATGGCGGCGAAGATGTACTTCGGCTGGAAGTGGATGTCGGCGATGACCGGGATCTGGCTCTTCTTGGCGATCGCCGGTAACGCGTCGGCGTCTTCCTGACGTGGGCACGCCACCCGGACGATGTCGCAGCCGGTGGCGGTCAACTCGGCGATCTGCTGCAAGGTCGAGTTGATGTCGTGGGTCTTGGTGGTGCACATCGACTGCACCGAAATCGGATAATCGCTACCCACCCCGACGTCGCGGACCATCAGCTGCCGCGTCTTGCGTCGTGGCGCCAGCGTGGGCGCCGGGGCTGCCGGCATGCCCAGACCTGTGGTCACGGTTTGCCTTCGCCTCCCTTCTTTCCGCGAGCCATCTGTTAGGCCTACTGGAACAGTCGGATCGGGTTGACCACGTCGGCGGTCACCGTCAACAGCATGTAACCGACCACCAGCACCAAGACTACGTAGGTTGCGGGCATCAGCTTGAGGTAGTTGACCGGCGCCGCCGCGACTTTGCCGCGGGCCGACCGGACCATGTTGCGCAGCTTTTCATACAGCGCGATGGCGATGTGCCCGCCGTCGAATGGGAGCAACGGCAGCAGGTTGATGACGCCCAGGATGAAGTTCAGCTGAGCGAGGAACAACCAGAACGCCATCCAGACGCCGTGGTCGACGGTGTCCCCGCCGATGATGCTGGCGCCGACGACGCTGATCGGCGTATCGAGGGACCGCTGCCCGCCGCCGATCGCGTGGATCAGCGCCCCGATCTTGGTCGGGATGGCCACCAGCGACTTGCCCAGCAGTACCGACAGGTTGCCGGTGAAGGCAAAGGTGGCCGGTACCGCGGTGACGACGTTGTACGGCGTCGGCCGGGGTTCGGCGCCCATCACGCCCATCACCCCGATCGTCGACGGCTTCGCACCACCCTTGCCGTCGGTGACGTAGCGCTGCCGCTGCGCGATGTCGACGTACTTGGTCATCGTTTGGCCGTCGCGCTTGATCACGATCGGAACGGTGCCGTGCAGTTTTTGCACCGCGGCGGCCATGTCGGAGAAGTCGGTGACCGGGGTGTTGCCGACCTTGATCACCACATCTCCGGCCCGGATACCGGCGAGGGCCGCAGGTCCGTCGCCGGTGCACTTCTCGAACTGGCCTTGTTTGAGTTCCGAAGCCGCACAAGCGGTTTGACCGATGACCGCGGTGGGGTGCAGGTTCGGCAGTCCCCAGGTGACCGCGATGGCATAGATCAGCACCAAACCGATGACGAAGTTCATGCCCGGGCCGGCGAACAACACCGCGACGCGTTTCCAGGTCTTCTGCTTGTACATCGCCCGGTCATGCTCGTCGGGCGCAAGTTCCTCCACCGACGTCATGCCGGCGATGTCGCAGAACCCGCCGGCCGGAATGGCTTTGAGGCCGTACTCCGTGTCGCCGCGCCGGGTCGACCAGAGCGTGGGACCGAAGCCCACGAAATAGCGCCGCACCTTCATCCCGGTGCCAAGAGCGGCCCACATGTGACCGCACTCGTGCAGCGCCACCGAAATCAGGATGGCGAGCGCAAACAGCACGATGCCGATAACAAACATCATCGCGTTGGTAGAACCTCCTGTAGGACCGCGCTGCGCGCCCGCTCCCGGGCCCAGCGCTGCGCGTCGAGTACGTCTTCCACGGTAGCGGGTTCGGCGGCCCACTGGTCGGCGGCGCTCAGGACCTCGGCGATTGTTCGCACAATGGCCGGAAAACCGATCCGCCCGGCCAGGAAAGCCTCGGCTGCTTCTTCATTGGCGGCGTTGTAGACGGCGGTCATGCAGCCGCCCGTCTCGCCGGCCTGCCGGGCCAGCTCGACCGCCGGGAAGACCCGGGTGTCCAGCGGCTCGAACTCCCAGCTCGACGCGGTGGAGAAATCGCAGGCCGCGGCCACCGCGGGCACTCTGGCCGGCCAGCCGAGCGCCAGCGCGATCGGCAGCTTCATGTCCGGCGGACTGGCCTGCGCGATCGTCGAGCCGTCGGTGAACGTGACCATGGAATGCACAATCGACTGCGGGTGCACCACGACTTCGATGCGCCGGTACGGGATGCCGAAGAGCAGGTGGGCTTCGATCAGCTCGAGTCCCTTGTTGACCAGCGACGCCGAGTTCAGGGTGTTCATCGGCCCCATCGACCAGGTCGGATGGGCGCCGGCCTGTTCGGGCGTGACGTGCTCGAGGTCGACGGCCGACCAGCCACGGAATGGCCCGCCGGAGGCGGTGAGCACCAGCTTGGCCACCTCGTCCGGGGAGCCGCCGCGCAGGCATTGCGCGAGCGCGGAGTGCTCGGAGTCCACCGGCACGATCTGGCCGGGTCGCGCCGCCTGCAGCACCAGCGGTCCGCCGGCGATCAGGGATTCCTTGTTCGCCAGGGCCAGTCGGGCGTCGGTGGCCAGTGCGGTCAGCGTGGGCTGCAGCCCGAGCGCGCCGACCAGCGCGTTGAGCACGACGTCGGCCTCGGTGTTCTCGATCAGCCGCGTGACCGCGTCGGGCCCGTGGTAGGTGACGTCGCCGACGGTCTGAGCTGCGCGTTCGTCGGCGACGGCGATGTTGGTGACGCCGGTTTCAGCGCGCTGCTGGGCCAGTAGGTCCGGGTTTGCGCCGCCGGCCGCCAGTCCGACCAGCTCGAAGCGATCCGGGTTGGCGGCGATGACGTCCAGCGCCTGGGTGCCGATGGAGCCGGTACTGCCCAGCACCAGGGTCTTGAGGCGGCGGTTGGTCACCCACTTATTGTGCCGCGCCTCCGCAACCCGCGATGTGCCAGAATGTCGAGGCATCCCGAATGTCGGAGTTGATCCCAACTGGAGGAGTCGCCGTGGCCGGTACCGAGGTGGAGCGCAGCAGCGGTGTTGACATCGCCGACGTGCCATCCGCGATCTGGGGCTGGAGCAAGATCAACCACCGCAACTGGCACATCGTAGGCCTGTGCATCGTCGGCCTTTTGCTGCTGATGTTGGACGGCAACCACGTCGGCCACATCGAGAACCTGTACTTGATCGGCTTCGCCGCGCTGGCGCTCTTCTTCGTTGTGCGGGACTGGTGGGGCCGCCGACGCGGCTGGCTCAGGTAGGCAGCTCAGCCGGCGGCGCTGTGCGTCGCAACCGCCCGGTGGATGTCGATGTCGCTGGAGCCGGTGCGCACGTGAATCAGCAGCGTGTCGTCGCCCTCGGCGGGTCCATCGGCGGACTCCAGCCGGTTGGTGACCGCGCCTGAGCCGGTGATCAAGTCCAACCGGGCGGCAGTGCCTTCGACGACCCCGACGCCGACCTCACCGCTGCTGGTGAATGCCGAGATCGCGCCGCGTACTGCGGTCGTGACGGTGACCGATCCCGACGCCGTCTGGGCGCGCAGGCCGCCGCACAGCCGCGCAACGCTGAGGTCGCCGCTGGCAGCCTTGAACACCAGGTCTCCGTCGAGCTCGCCTATCGTCGCGTTGCCGGACGCCGTCGCGACCGACGCGTCGCCGGCGACTCCCTGCACGGTGATCGAGCCGGAAGCGGTGGCCGCCTTGAGATTTCCCTCGACGTCGTCGACGTCGACGTCGCCGCTGGCCGAGGTGATCTTGCAGTCGGCAAACGCGCCCTCGGCGCGAACATCGGCGGAGGCCACCGACGCTTTCAGCCGGGACCGCGAGGGCAGCGCGATGTCGATGTCGACTGCGCCGCCGCGGAACAGCGCGAAGCCGCGCCGTGCGGAAACCGTGAGCTTGCCGTTGTCGTAGTGCACCTGAATCTGGTCGGCTGCGCGGACGTCGGCAGCGCGGGCCTCGTCGTGGGCGCGCACCGTCACGACCGTGTCGTCGCGGTCCGTGGCGACGAGCCGGACGGAGCCGGCCGCGGCCTCGACGCGCACCGCGATGGGCTCAGGGGTGTCGAAAGTGGGCATGTCTTCTCCTTCAACGGGGGTGTCAGCGCACCCAGCCGGTTACGTGCCGGGCGCTGCCGGGTGCGGCCCGGCCGGCTTTGGACTGGACGGCGGCCGCGACCGCGCGGACCAGCCAGGCGTTCAGCGACGACCCGTCGTGGCGCGTCGCGGCTTCGACCGCCGCCCGCAGACTCTCCGGGAGCCGCAGGGTGATTCGCCAGGTGCCGCCTTCGTCGTCGCCGAACGCGACGTCGAACGCCTGGTGAGCCGCCGGCTCGTCGAGTGGCGCACTGACGACGAACTCGGGATCGCGGCCGCGCAGCCGGAGCTCTACCGAGCGTGGAGCGAGCTCGCTGGTGATCTCTTCGACGCCGGCCGACAGCGCTTCGAGCAGTGCCAATCGGATCGCCGACTCCAGTGGCGCGCTGAGCCGATCGGCCAGCGCTTGCGCCTCAGCGCCGCCGGCCGCGGCGGCCAGGTTCAACTCGTGGCGTACCGCGTCCACGTACGGCTGCAAATCCATGGTGTCATGGTGACATCATTTTGATGTCACCGCAAGCATCAACTTGGTGCGCGCAGGTCAACTACGCCGTGCCCGTCGGTACCAGGCGCCGACGAGTGCGCACGCCACCAGCACCGCGAACGCCAGGACCCACGGCCCTCCGCCGTGCTGGTGCACCCAGCCGGCGAGCGCGCCTTGTGCGCGGCCGGCTGCTGCGAGCACCGCATCGGACCCGAGGGCGTGCGCGCTATGCAGTCGGATCTCGTAGAACGCGTAATAGCCGACATAGACGCCAACGAGGATCAGCAGCGCGCCGCTGATCCGGTTGACGTACGGCAAGATTCGCCGCAGCCGATTCACCACCGCCGAGCTCGCGATCGCGGCGGCGATGGCGAGTACGCCGACGACCAGGGTCAGACCCGCGATGTAGGCGAGATAGATCGACGCGCTTCCGATCAGCGAGCCGCGACGTAGGCCAGCAGCGGTGACCGCCAGAAACGGGCCGACGGTGCATGACAGCGAGGCGATCGCGTAGCTGACGCCGTAGCCGTACATGGAGCCGAGCCGAGCCGTCGGAGCCCATCGCCCGCCCGGATGCCGGGGTGTCAACAGCGTCAGCTCGCGACCTAGCAACAGCCAAATCCCCAGGGCGACAAGCACGATGCCGATCGCCACGACCAGATACGGCAGATACCGCTGCACGGTGGCGCCGGCCGATATGGTGAGCGCTCCGAACAGCCCAAATACTGTCAAAAATCCCAGGCCCATCCCGGCGGTCGCCGCCAAGGCTCGGCCGACCGCGGTCAATCCCGTCGACGTAGTGGTCCGGGTCTCGGGATCACCGGCGCCCTCCCCGCGTACCACCAGCACGAGATAGGCGGGCAGCATGGCGAAACCGCATGGATTCAGCGCCGCGACCAGTCCGGCGGCGAACGCCAAGCTGACTAGGCCTTGGTCCACGAATGCCGCTGTGCCGTTACTTCAGCGCCGTAACCCGACCGGACAACTCTTGCTGGGACATCGCCGCGGTGGGGTTGTTCACAAACGAGGACGTTCCATCAGAGTTGTAGAACACCCACGCCGGCTGCCAGGGCACGTTGTAGCGGGCCCAGATCGAGCCATCGGTGTCATTGACGTTGGTGAAGTTCAGGTTGTACTTCGAGACGAAGTTCTGCATCGCCCCAACATCGGAATGAGCCGCGACGCCCACAAAGGTGACAGCCGGATTGGCGGCGGCCACCTGGCTTAGGCCAGGAGCTTCGGCGTTGCAGAACGGGCACCACGGCGTCCAGAACCACAGCACGGCGCGCTTGCCCTGTAAGCCTGCGCCGTTGAACGGCGCACCGCTGAGGGTGGTCCCGTTGAATAGCAATCGATCGTCGGCCGCCAGCACCCGCGGCGCCGTGCTCAGCCCGAGAACCAGGGCGGCAGCTGCCAGGCCGAGCGCCAATCTTCCAAGCGAGAGTCGGACTCTCATATGTTCGTCTCCTTTGCTGTACACAGTGGTTGACGTTGGTTGCCGTCGTCCGGTTCAAGCGGCCGTGCTCAGCCGTCGGCGGCGAGCTGGCCGCACGCTGCGGCGATCTCGCGACCGCGGGTGTCGCGCACGGTGCAGGGCACGCCCGCGACGCGGACCCGCCGGACGAACTCCCGCTCAGCGGGCTTCGGACTGGCATCCCAGTCGCTGCCCGGCGTCGGGTTCAGCGGAATGACGTTCACATGCACCAGCGGACCGAGCGCGCGATGCAGCCGCTTACCGAGCAGGTCTGCGCGCCACGGTTGGTCGTTGACATCGCGAATCAGGGCATATTCCACCGAAATCCGTCGACCGGTGACGTCGGCGTAGTAGCGGGCAGCATCGATCGCTTCGCCGATCTTCCACCGGGTGTTGACCGGCACCAGCGTGTCGCGCAGCTCGTCGTCAGGGGCGTGCAGTGACAGCGCCAGCGTCACCCCGAGCCGCTCGTCGGCGAGTTTGCGGATCGCCGGGGCCAGTCCGACCGTCGACACCGTCACCGATCGCGCCGAGATCCCGAAACCTCCCGTGATGCCACGCACCGCCGCCAGCACCCTGGCGTAGTTGGCCAGCGGCTCCCCCATCCCCATGAACACCACATTGGACAGCCGGTCTCCGCAGTCGTCACGCAGCGCCACCGCCGCGGCGCGTACTTGCTCGACGATCTCGGCGGTCGACAGGTTTCGGGTCAGGCCGCCCTGGCCGGTAGCGCAGAACGGGCAGGCCATGCCGCAGCCCGCCTGCGATGAAATGCACACCGTGTTGCGCTGCGGGTAGCGCATCAGCACCGACTCGAAGGTGGTGCCATCGACGGCCCGCCACAGCGTCTTTCGAGTCTGGCCGGCGTCGCACGCGATTTCCCGGGTGGCAGTCAGCAGGTTCGGAAAGAGGGCTTCGGCCACCTGGCCGCGGACCGCGGCCGGCAGATCGGTCATCTGCTGCGGGTCGGCGATCAGCCGACCGTAGTACTGGTGGGCGAGTTGTTTGGCGCGAAACGGCGGCAGGCCCAGTGCCGCGACGGCGTCCACGCGTGCGGCCTCATCAAGGTCGGCCAGATGCCGCGGCGGCAGCCCTCGACGCGGCGCCTCGAACACCAGCTGTTGCTTCATCCCACGACCAGTATCCGTCCTCGCCGAGGCCGCAGCGGCCGTCAGCCCACCAGCGTGAGGAAGATCCAGGTCGCGACCGCCGACGGTAAGGCTCCATCCAGTCGGTCCATCAGCCCGCCGTGGCCGGGCAGAATCCGGCCCATGTCCTTAATGCCCAGGTCACGCTTGATCTGCGATTCCACCAGGTCGCCCAGGGTGGCAGTGGCCACCAGCGTGAAGCCCAATAGCACCCCGACCCAAATCGGTTTGTGCACCAGCAGGATCGCGGTCAGCGCGGTCGCGGTAACCCCGAACAACAGCGAACCGGCCAGGCCCTCCCACGACTTGTTCGGGCTGATCGCCGGGACCATCAGATGCTTTCCGAACAGCACGCCCACCGCGTAGCCGCCGACGTCGGAACACACCACGCCGATCATCAAGCAGAACACCCGCCCCGAGCCGTCGTGCGGATAGACCAGCAGCACACTGAACGACGCGAACAACGGCACCCAGGCGGCCAAGAAGACCGTGGCCGCCACATCCCTCAAATAGTTGGATGACGAGTCGGCGCGGGCCGAGCCGTCCGGCGGGTGCGGGCCTTTGAGCGCCAGCCGCCAGAACATGCAGACCACGGCCGTGGCGCCGAAGCCGCCGAGCGCGCCGGCCGCATGAAACGGCCAGGTCAGCCAGACCGTGGCCTGGCCACCGATCAGAAGCGGAATGACCGGGATGACGTAACCGGCCTCGCGCAGCCGGCGCACCACCTCGTGTGAGGCCATGGCGATGGCGGCGGCGACCAGTGGGACCCACAGGTATCGATCAAATATCAGGATCGCGACGATGGTGACGGCGAGGGCCCCGCCAACGGCGATGGCGGCCGGCAGATTTCGGCCGGCCCGAGACTTCTTCGGCTTGTTCTGCTTCTTCGCCAGGGGCTGTTGCACCGAGCCTTCGGCCGGGGTGTCTGCGCCGGTATCAGTGTCTGCCACGGAAGTCGTTAGCTGAACGGCCGCTAGACCTCCAGCAGCTCGCCTTCTTTGTGCTTGACCAGTTCGTCGATCTGCGTCACGTACTGGTGGGTGGTCTTGTCCAGGTCCTTCTCCGCGCGCGCGACCTCGTCCTCACCGGCCTCGCCCTCCTTGCGGATGCGGTGCAGTTCCTCCATCGCCTTGCGGCGGATGTTTCGCACCGAGACCCTGGCGTCTTCGCCCTTGGCTTTGGCTTGCTTGACGAGTTCGCGACGGCGTTCCTCGGTCAGCTGGGGTACCGCAACGCGGATCAGTGTGCCGTCGTTGGTCGGGTTCACCCCGAGGTCGGAGTTACGAATCGCCGTCTCGATGGGCCCGAGCTGGCTCGCCTCGTACGGCTTGATGACGACGAGGCGCGCTTCCGGAACGTTGATGCTGGCCAATTGGGTGATCGGGGTGGCCGAACCGTAGTAGTCGATCGCGATGCGGGAGAACATCCCCGGGGTGGCGCGGCCGGTCCGGATGCTCGACATGTCGTCACGGCTGACCGACACCGCTTTCTCCATCTTCTCTTCGGCGTCGAAGAGAGTTTCGTCAATCATCTGCGCCGCTCCTTCTCATCGCTGCGCGCTGCATAATCGCCGGCAGTCCGCATGGTCGCCGGCCGGCTGGACCCTTGCGCCGCTCCTCAGCATCGCTCCGCTCTGCATCGTCGCCGGCTGGGCCATCAGCTCGTGACCAGCGTTCCGATCTTCTCACCCGCAACCGCGCGAGCAATATTGCCATCGGTCAGCAGGTTGAACACCAGAATCGGCATGCCATTGTCCATGCACAAACTGAATGCGGTGGCGTCGGCCACCCGCAGCCCCCGCTCGATGACTTCCCGGTGCGTGATAGCGGTGAGCAACTCGGCCCGAGGATTCACTCGCGGGTCCTCAGTGAAGACGCCATCGACGGCCTTGGCCATCAAGACCACCTCAGCGCCGATCTCCAGTGCCCGCTGCGCGGCCGTGGTATCGGTCGAGAAGTACGGCAGCCCCATGCCGGCGCCGAAGATCACCACACGCCCTTTTTCCAAGTGCCGCCGCGCGCGCAGCGGAATGTACGGTTCGGCGACCTGGCCCATCGTAATGGCGGTCTGGACCCGGGTGACGATGCCCGCTTTCTCTAGAAAGTCTTGCAACGCAAGGCTATTCATGACCGTGCCGAGCATCCCCATATAGTCCGAGCGGGTGCGCTCCATACCGCGTTGCTGAAGCTGTGCACCCCGGAAGAAGTTGCCACCGCCAATGACGACGGCAACCTGCACGCCGGTGCGCACTACCTCAGCGATCTGGCGCGCCACCTGGGCCACCACATCGGGATCAAGCCCGACCTGTCCGCCGCCGAACATCTCGCCGCCGAGTTTGAGCAGTACGCGGGAATACTTGGCCCGACCCACCGATTCACCAGCGGGATATCCGTCGGGAGAAAATGCATCGGCGCCGTTGGTGCTCGTCGGCTCCTGCTCCGTCATCAGACTCCTCGCATGGGAGAACGCCATCCAGCTCTCCGCCGGGACGGCAAACCCAAACAGCAGGGTCCATCCTGCCTTATGGCCGCGGTCTGCGTGCCGAGACTGGACTGGATTGTGCAAGTGCCCGCTTGGCAACTAGCCCGGTCGGGGCGCCGGCACGGATAGCCGCCAAGGTGCTATTGCGCGGGCACGCTGGGCCCGGACATATCCCAGCGGGTGGGGGCCGAAGGCCCTGGACACGAATTGCTGTTGTGCGGCAACCGTATTCAGGCAGACGTCGCCCGGCCCGATGCACCCGTGTTCGCGGTCACAGCGACCAATTTTCGCCGCCCCACCAGCAGTGATGATCTCGCCGCCGCGACTACCCGGCAGACCGGGGTTTGAGCGCACCGCGTCATGGGAATGCCCACGACGCGGTGCGAAAGACCCGGGGGTAAATAGTCAGGGCTGACTTGCCTTTCGGGCGCGCCGCAACCGGTCCAGCAATCGAGCCACTGAGGAGGGACTCCATGTCGGACGACAAAAAGAGTGGACCAGAAGAAGCGGTAAAGGGCGTCGTCGAGGGCGCCAAGGGCCTGGCCAAGGAAGCTGTGGGTAGCGTGCTCGGCAAAGAAGATCTCGAGCGCGAGGGCGAGGCTCAGCAGGACAAGGCGCAATCGCAGCGCAACGCCGCCAAGAAGGAAGGCGAAGCCGAAGCGGCTCGGGGCGCTGCCGCAGCGGCCGAAAAGCGCGAGCAGGCCCACCAGAAGTAGACCATCGCATCAGCCGACGAGGCCCGGTCCGCGACGGACCGGGCCCGTCGTTTGCTCTAACCGAATACCGGCAGTGCCCGCTTGCGGGCCAACGCGTTCATCCCGCGCTGAATGCTGCCTTCTACCTCGTCATACTTACGGTCGACGTATTCGTCATCGTCGGCGCGCGCCGGGTCGTGGTCGAGTTCGACCGCCGGCATGAAGCGAGTCCTGATCTTGGCGGGCAGCGGCAGCTGCGGCAGAGCGGCAGGGGCGATCCCCCACGGCAGCGAGATGGCGAGCGGAAACACCTTGAGCCGCAACAGCCGGTCCAATCGTAGAGCTCGCGAAAGCCGGTCACCACGAATCAACACCGGCATGGCATCGGCGCCGCCAACGGTTGCGATCGGCACGATCGGCACTCCAGCGCGAATTGCCATCTTCACGAAGCCTTTTCGGCCGGCGAGGTTTGCCTGATCGCGCTCGGCCCACGGCCGCAGCGAGTCCACCTCGCCGCCGGGCCATAACGCCACATCGCGACCTTCGGCCAGCGCGGTCGCGATGGCGTCCGGCGCCGCGGGTAGCACGCCCATCGAGCGGAAGTAGTCGCCGAACCCCGGAATGGCCATCAATGCGTCGTGGGCAGTGCCATGCAGTTGACGCTCTTGGCCGAACCGCCGCCACCACTGCACGCCGACGGTCCATGCGTCCCAGACAAACGGGGCACCGGAGTGAATGCCGACCAGCAAAGCCGGCGGATCTCCGACGTTTTCCCAGCCGTCGATCTCCATTCGAAACCAGTAGTCCACCAGCAGATTCCAGAAGAACTTCTGACGCTGCATGGTGGTCTCATCGAAGCCTCTGAGATCCCATTCGCCGGCCCGCTCGGCGACCCAGCCGCTGAGGCCGCCCTCTTGGCTCTCGCGCTTGTCCTCCATCAAGGCTCGCGCCTGATCGGCGTGCTGGCGGGCCTGCTCACGCAGTTTCGCAGATCTATGGTCGTTAGAACTCATACTTGCTCCAATTGGGCGTCGCTGGTAGCGCTGCAGTACCCACCCACGCCGGCCTCAAACACCGCCGCGCACATGTGTCCACAACAGGCCAACGCCACTTACGTATACGGCGAGAATCGGGCTGGCGCGCGCGGTGAAAGCGCCGACTTACAAATGGCGCCGAACGGCTGGGCGGCGCTCCCCCGCTGGGCTGCCGAAGTAACTCTCAGAAGCGGTTTTCCGGGCCGACCACAGCCCAGACGGTGTTGCCGGCCGCGCTCGTGTAACTGCCCCAAACCCGACAGTTGGCGACGACGAGATCGAGGCCCGAGACGGGGTCACCAATGGACTTCCGACGCCCAACGTTCTCGATGTCCACGTGCTGCACCGCCACCGCGACGGTGGAGCCGTTGGTTTCCAGTCGAAGCGACAATCCGCTGTCGGTATCCGCGAGGGCCAATTCAACCAGCTCGGTGGCGACGACGGACACCGTATGGATGAAGTCGGTCCTCGACCAACCAGTCAACCACTGAGCGACGAATTCTCGGGAACGGTGAATGCTGCTTTTCACCGGCGGCAGCGTTGCGACGGCGCGCCGCCGGTACCGGCGCAGTCCATCCGCGGCCAGCTCGGTGATTGCGGACTCCACGTCGTGGTAGACCGGCACGTAGCGAGTTATCCCGTTGCGGCGCAGAGCATTCTGGCCGTGATCGTGGGCGCATACCATGCCAATGGGGATGTCCGGCCATTCGGCGACTTGCCAGCGGGCGCTGGTGAACACGGCCCAGGCCGGATCGTCACGAACCGTGAGCGTGTTGACGTCGATGATGACCGCGAGAGGCTCATCGAGCGCGGCTTTGACAATGGCGTCGCGCAGCGGAACATAGCTCGTTTCGTCCAGCAGACCGTCGATGCTGAGCACTCGGGTGTCGTCTACTGCAGAAGCCGTGATGCGCAGCTCGCTCCGGTGGCCGGCCACGATCCACTGTTCATCCCGGGGCTGCGGCAACGCCGGACAACTCATCGATTCACCCGACCAAACCTCGGTTCGCACGTGCTGCTTGCCCCGAAGCGAACCTACCTCGTCCGAACCGAGGTTGCCAGCGGCGGCTGATTAATTAACTACTTCAGGATTTTAACAAATCCGCATGCTAGAGCGTGGGCGAACGTAACGCCGCGGACGTCGTTGTCAGGGGCTGAGACACACGTGGTGCCACGACCGATGAGAGGCGATTGTGACCTGACTTGGCTCACGTTCGACGCTCCCGCGCGTCTGCGACCGGTTTACCTGCTGTTTTGTGTTGGGGTTCGATGGAATTTGGACACTAAAGCGGGGCTTTAAGCTGCGCTGGTGGCGTTCGTACGCACGGTGAAGACTGCCTCTGGGGCGACGGCGGTGCAGATCGTGTGGTCCTGGCGGCGGGGTTCACGCTCGATCGAGCACATCGGCTCGGCTCACGACGCGGTCGAGTTGGCGGCGTTGAAGACTGCTGCGGCTGGACGGTTGGCGGCCGGGCAAACCGAGCTGGACCTGGGGCTTTTCAAAGGGGTCGAGCCCGGCGCTTTGCCGATCATCTCCTCGCGGATGAGCCACCTGTGGAACGCGCTGTGTGCCGCCTACCGAGTGCTGAGTTTTGAATCGGTGGCCAAGGGCGACAACGTGTTTCGTGATCTGGTGTTGGCGCGGGTCATCGAGCCGACGAGTAAGGTCGACGCCGCTCGAGTACTGACCGAGGTCGGTGTTGAGCCGGCCTCGTATGCCACGGTCAAACGTCGGCTGCCGATCTATGCCAAACCGTCGTGGCGCCAATCGCTGGCCAGGGCGTGCGCACGTCATGCCGGCCTTAAGCCAGCGTCGCTGGTCCTGTTCGACGTGTCCACTTTGTACTTCGACACCGATGCGGCCGATGGGTTCCGCGAGCCCGGCTTCTCCAAAGAACGCCGCCTGGACCCGCAGATCACCATCGGTCTGCTCACCGATGCGAGTGGGTTCCCGCTGACGGTGGCGGCGTTCGAGGGCAATAAGGCCGAGACCGCCACCATGCTGCCAGTGATCAACGGGTTCAAGGCTGCTCACCAGTTGACCGACGTTACCGTGGTCGCCGATGCCGCCATGGTCTCTGAGGCCAACCAGATCGCGCTCGTCGCTGCCGGGTTGTCGTTCATCCTCGGCACCCGCATCCCGTTTTTGCCCGATGTGGTGCGCGAATGGCGCGACAAACACCCCGGCGAGCAGGTCCCTGAGGGGTTGGTGCTGACCCAGCCGTGGCCATCCACCAGCGCGGAGAAAGCCCGCGGGATCCCCGATCGAGTCATCTACTACCAGTACCGGCACGACCGGGCCCGGCGCACGCTGCGCGGTATCGACGAACAGGTCGCCAAAGCCGAACGTGCGGTCGACGGGAAAGCTCCGGTCAAACGCAACCGCTACATCCAACTCACCGGTGCGACCAAATCGGTGAATCGGGATCTGGAAGCCAAAACCCGGGCGCTGGCCGGCTGGAAGGGCTACACCACCAACCTCACCGCCGCAACACCGCAGTTCGTCATCGACGCCTACCACCAGCTGTGGCGCATCGAGAAGAGTTTCCGCATGTCCAAACACGACCTGCAAGCCCGGCCGATCTACCACCACCTACGCGAATCCATCGAGGCGCACCTGACCATCGTGTTTGCCGCGCTGGCCGTCACCTACTGGATCGAACACCAGACTGGTTGGAGCATCAAGAAATTCGTGCGCACTGTACGCCGCTACCGCACCGTACAGATCAAAGCCGGCGGGCAGATCCTTACCGCCGCCGACCCGCTACCCGACGACGTGAGCGAAGCCCTCGCCGAAATCAGCAACCGCGTTGAACACTAAATTGAGCCAAGTCGGGGCGAACGTAACGCCGCGGACGTCGTTGTCAGGGGCTGAGACACACGTGGTGCCACGACCGATGAGAGGCGATTGTGAC
>NZ_DATFZD010000127.1:0-23409 GCF_035314665.1 Mycobacterium sp.
CGGCGATGCCTTCTCCACCAGCAGATTGCCGAAGCCCCAATTGGACGTCATCGCACAAGGAATCTTCGGGGCGATCACATCAATTGCCACGCAGTGGCTTCTCGATCATCGCCGACGCCCTCGTGCACAACTCATCGACGCAACCTATGTGCTCGTCCTCGCGGTCCTTGATCAGCTACCACATGCGCGATAGTGACACATTGCCGTTCCCGATGTGGTCGGGTGCCGGTGGGCCCACATCGCCGAGGGCCGCGGCGGGTGCTCACTTCGGCGCGGCCTCGATCTGTGCAGCGGCCCGGTTCAGACGATGCTCGGACATCAGTCGGCAGCGCTGAGGCTCGACACCTACGCTGACCTTTTCCCGGATGATCTTGAGGCTGGCGTCAGCGGCTCTGGCCCAGGCTCGACAGGCCGCTCTGGAAGCTACTGCGGACCAACTGCGGACCGGAACCGAACAACGCCCCCAGCCGCAATGCCCGGCAGGCCTTCTGATCTGCCAGTTTCTAAGTCGGGGTGGCGGGATTCGAACCCACGACCTCTTCGTCCCGAACGAAGCGCGCTACCAAGCTGCGCCACACCCCGCCTGAAGCCACGACAGCGTATCGCACCGACCCGGCGATTCGCCAAAGCGGACGGCGTCGGCGACAACGGGCCTGGCCGGCGGCGCTGTGCGGATCACATCCGACCCGGTCAGGGGATTTGCCCCATAGTTCGGCGTGGAATAAGCGGGATGTCGGCGACCTTGAATAAAGTAATTACCGCAGGTCGGTGCGATGGAAGCGAGGGAATCATGACGGTGTTAGGCGCCGTGGTGTTCGGCGGATTCCTGGCCCTGGGCGTGCTTTGGCTGCTGATGACCGCTCCGGGCAGCGATATCGACGAGGCCTGGGCTCAATCCCAGTGGCCCGACCGTTCGAATTCGGTCAGGGCCGCGGCGGGTGCGGAAATGTCCAGTTCGTGGGTCTTGACCCACTCGTCGCAGAAGCAGGTGTCGGCGTAGCGGTCGCCGCTGTCGGCCAGCAGCGTGACCACCGAACCGCTGCGGGCGTCGGCGATCATTTCGGCGAGCAGGCCGAAAGCTCCCCACAGGTTGGTGCCGGTCGAGGCGCCCACGCGACGGTTCAACACCGCACTGGCGTGGCGGGCCGCCGCAATCGACGCCGCGTCGGGAACCGACACCATCCTGTCCACCACCTCGGGCAGGAAAGATGGCTCGACGCGTGGCCGGCCAATACCCTCGATACGCGACGACGCCGAAATAACGATGTCCTAGCGAGATTCGGCGAAGGCCGGGTAAAACGCGGAGTTCTCTGGATCGACCACACATAGCCGGGCGGCATGTCGCCGATACCGGATGTAACGGCCGATCGTCGCGCTGGTTCCCCCGGTGCCCGCGCCGACCACGATCCAATCCGGAATCGGATGCTTCTCGTCGCGCATTTGGGCGAATATCGACTCCGCGATGTTGTTGTTGCCGCGCCAATCGGTGGCTCGTTCGGCGTTGGTGAACTGGTCCAGATAGTGTCCGCCAGTTTCGTTGGCAACCCGTTCCGCCTCGGCGTAAAGGTCGCTGGAGCTCTCCACGAAATGGCAACGGCCGCCTTGTGATTCGATCAACGCGACCTTGGATGCACTGGTCGACGCGGGCATCACGGCGACGAACGGGAGGCCCAACAGCGCCGCGAAGTACGCTTCCGACACTGCCGTCGATCCCGACGACGCCTCGACCACCGTGGTGCCCTCGTCGATCCAACCGTTGCACAGCGCATAGAGGAACAGCGAGCGGGCCAACCGATGTTTGAGGCTGCCGGTGATGTGCGTCGATTCGTCTTTGAGGTAGAGCTCGATACCGGCCTCGTCCGACCAGGCTGACGGCAACGGGTAGCGCAGCAGGTGAGTATCGGCTTGCGATGCGCGTCGGCCTCGATCAGTCGGATCGCATTGCTGGTCCAGGCGCGTGGCCGGCTACGAACTGCGACCCGGGCCGGTGAGCTCAACGCGCTGAATACGTCGGCTGCGACCGGCTCAGATCGCGGTGTGAGTCGCGACCGCCGATGGGTGCCGCGATCAATGTCAGCAGGGTGGCTTCGGGCCTGCAGCAGAACCGCACCGGGGCATACGGCGAAGTGCCGATCCCGGCGGAGACGTGCAACCGCATGCTGGCTCCCCAGCGTGATGGGCCCTTGGCGCGGGACCGGTCCAGACCCGAGTTGGTAACCAGGGCTCCGTAGAACGGCAAGCACAGCTGTCCGCCATGGGTGTGGCCGGCCATCACCAGTTGGTAGCCGTCGGCGGCGAAACGGTCCAGCACCCGGGGCTCCGGCGAATGGGTCAGCCCCAGCCGCAGGTTGGCAGCCGGGCTAGGCGTCCCCGCGATCGCGTCGTAGCGATCCCGCGCGATATGCGGATCGTCCACGCCTGCGGCTGCGATGTGCAGTCCCGCCACCTCGAATTCGCGACGATTGTGGGTGAGATCCTGCCAGCCGCGCTCAGTGAATGCCGCCCGCAGGTCCTGCCAGGGCAGCGGTTGACCGTGCACGCGATGACCCGGGTTCGTGAGGTAGTTCAGCGGGTTCTTCGGCCGCGGTCCGAAATAGTCGTTGCTGCCGAAGACGAAAATACCTGGTAGCGAAAGCAGCTCGCTGAGGCTCTGGATGACCGCGGGCACCGCCTTGGGGTGCGCCAGGTTGTCGCCGGTATTGACGACCAGGTCTGGCTCCAAGCTAATCAGTTCGCGCAGCCACGCCTGCTTGCGGCGCTGACCGGGTCGCATGTGAAGGTCGCTGATGTGCAGCACCCGCAGCGGCGACGAACCCGGGTCCAGCACGGGCATGGTCAGCTCTCGCAGCACAAACGCGTTGCGTTCGATGATCGAGGCGTAGCCGATGCCGGCGACGGCCGATCCGAGCACAGCGGCGCCGGTACTTTTCAGAGCAGACGTGGCGGAAGGCATGCAGGCTAGCCTACTGCCGCGCACCGGGCGGCAGCATGGACACACGTTGTGAAACCGCCTATGGTGGCGTCCCGGCCGCCGGCGGGGGCGGCGCCAGAATCGGAATCGTGATCGGCGGGAGACCCGGGATCTCGATGACCTGCGAGCCCACCGGCGCCGGAGCGCTGGGACCACCCGGGCCGAAATCGGGTGGCGGCGCGGGCGGGATGCCGTTACTGGTTTGAATGGTGATCACCGCACCCGGGATCGTCTGGCCGTTGGGTGAGGTTCCGACGACCTCGCCGTACTTCGCGCTGCTGTTGACCGACGCGGGCTGCTCGGCAACCTGGAAACCGGAATCCTTCAAACGCTGCCGCGCGCCGTCCACGTCGAGACCCGCGACGCTCGGGACGTGCGAACCGGGACCACCTTCGACGTATTGCGGATCAGTCGGCGGCAGGTGCACGTCGCCGTAAATCGTGGCGATCGGCTTCATCGCGGTGAACCACGTGCGAGCCGGCTCGTTGCCGCCGTAGAGGTTGCCATCGCCGCAGCGTCGCAGCGGCGACGAGCACAGGTCCGACGGTGAAGTCGAATCGTCGTAGATGTAGTTGGCCGCGGCGTAGTGGTTGGTGAAGCCGACGAAGCCTGACGACCGGTGTGCCTCGGTGGTGCCGGTCTTGCCGGACACCGGCAGGTTCCACCCCGCCGCACCGGCGGACCCCCCGGCGGTGCCGCCCCCAAGCGCGTCCTTGCTCATCGCGTTGGCCAGCGTGTTGGCCAGCCCCTCTGGGACCGCCTGCTCACAGGCTTGGGTGTTGACGGCGACCTCGTTGCCGTTACGGTCGATCAGCTTGTCAATGGGGCTCGGTGGGCACCAGGTGCCGCCGGAGGCCAGCGTCGCCGCAACATTGGACAGTTCCAGCGCGTTCAGTTCGAATGGGCCCAGTGTGAACGACCCGATGTTCTGCCGCTTGATGAAGTCGGCCAGGCTCTCGTTGCTTTCAGGGTCGTAATCGCGAGCGCTGCCGGGATCGGCGTAGGACCGCAATCCGAGCTTGATCGCCATATCGACCGTCCGCTGTACCCCAACCAGCTGGATCAGCCGGGCGAACGCGGTGTTGGGCGACGTGGCCAGCGCATCGGTCACGTTCATCGACCCGCGATAGCTGCCGGCGTTGATGACGCACCAGGTGTCCTTGGGACAGCCCTTGGCGCCGCCGCTACCCATGCCCTTGGTCTGGAACCTGCCCGGCACCTCGAGTGTGGTGTTGATGCCCATGCCCATCTGCATGGCCGCGGCGGTGGTGAAGATCTTGAAGATGGACCCGGCGCCGTCGCCGACCATGGAGAACGGCTGCGGTCGCATGGTCTCGCCGGCCTCCATGTTCAACCCGTAGGTGCGGTTGCTGGCCATTGCCACCACTTTGTGCGCGTTCTTGCCGGGCCTGATCACGCTCATCACGCTGGCGATGCCCTCGAGGGTGGGGCTGGCGTAGGTGTCGATCGCGTGCTTGACCGGCTCCTGCGCGTCGGGGTCCAGTGTGGTGCGGATCAGGTAGCCACCCCGGGCCACCTGGTCCTTGCTGATCCCGGCGCGGGCGAGGTAGGCCTGCACGTAGTCGCAGAAGAAAGCCCGATCGCCCGCCGCGATGCAGCCACGTGGAAGCTCCTTAGGCTGCGGCAAGATGCCCAGCGGCTCAGCCTTGGCGGCCCGCAGCGCATCGGCCTCGTTGGGCAGGTTGTCGATCATGGTGTCCAGGACGAGGTTTCGCCGGGCCAGCGCCCCGTCCGGGTTGGTGTAGGGATTCAATGCGCTGGTCGACTGCACCAGGCCGGCCAGCAGGGCGGCCTGCTGCCAGTTCAGGTCGGACGCGTTGACACCGAAGTACGTTTGCGCCGCGTCCTGCACGCCGAAGGCGTTGTTACCGAAGGACACCAGGTTCAGGTAGCGGGTCAGGATCTCCGGTTTGGTGAAGGTCTTGTCGAGGGTGAGGGCCATCCGGATCTCGCGCAGTTTGCGCGCCGGCGTGGTTTCGATGGCCGCACGCTTTTCCGCGTCGGTCCGCGCGATGACCAGTAACTGGTAGTTCTTCACGTACTGCTGCTCGATCGTCGAGCCACCACGGGTATCGACGTCGCCCGAGGCGTAGCCGGCCAGCCCGGTCAGCGTGCCCTTCCAGTCGACGCCGTTGTGCTCGGCAAACCGCTTGTCTTCGATCGAGACGATTGCCAGCTTCATGGTGTTGGCAATCTTGTCGCTGGGTACCTCGAACCGGCGCTGCGAGTACAGCCAGGCGATGGTGTTGCCCTTTGCGTCGACCATCGTGGTGACCGCCGGGACTTCACCCTCGAGCAGTTGCGCCGAGGCGTTTCCGACGACTTCGGAGGCCCGGTTGGATACCAGCCCGACGCCGCCGACCACGGGGAACAGCAGGGCCGCGACGACGACGCTGGCCAATAAACAGCACCCCGCGAGCTTGGCGACTGTGATCGCAGTCGTGGGGCGCTCCGGCATGGCTACTAGACTAGCGGCGCTCCGTGAGAGGTTGCCCCGAGAGTCGCGCTCGCGGTATTTTACGAGTCATTACCGCTCAGGTTTCTCTCAGCCGCAGCTCAGGGCCATTTCAGCCGTCGCTACGTCCCATTTCAGGGGCCCTTTCATGATCGGACTGCACGGTCGTCCCAAAAAAGGGGATATCGGACTGTTGCGTAATTGATACCTGACCACGTAGCTTATGCACACAGTGAGATACAGGTAACACCGACGTGCACAGTGTGGCGCAGATCGCATCGGTGGTTCTGGATCTAACACGGAGCCACCGCAAGGTGGCAGGAGCGAAGGGGAATCGCTGGTGTCAGGTACACGGACCGCAGTGCGCAGGACGAGCGCAACGCAGACAAGCAACATCCTGTATGGAGCTGACTCTGAGTCGAGGATCGCCTGGGTTTCCAAGGCGCTATGCCGCGCGGCTGATCCGGATGAGCTGTTCGTTCGGGGGGCCGCGCAACGCAAGGCCGCAGTGATCTGCAGGCATTGCCCGGTAATGCTGGAGTGTGGCGCTGACGCGCTGGACAACCGTGTCGAGTTCGGTGTGTGGGGCGGGATGACCGAACGCCAGCGTCGGGCGCTACTCAAACAACACCCCGAGGTGGTGTCCTGGTCGGAGTTCTTCGCTGCACAGCGCAAGCACCGCAGCGTTGGCTAAGTAGCCGTCCGACTAGCTACCGCGGCTTCTCAGCGGGCCGCTGTGCGGCCCGCATCGTCACCGACCGAAGCCTGATTGGCCGGCTTCTCAGCGGGCCGCTGCGCGGCCCGCATCGTCACCGACCGAAGTCATCTGGTCGGCGATCGCACGCAGCGCCTCCAGATCGGAGACGTCGAACGGCAGCGACGGCACCCCGACAATGGCCACGTGGGGGTTGGCGCTGGTGAAGCGGGACAGCAGCCGGATCTCGCGCTTGGACGTCGCCGCGCGCTCGGCGTGGATCTGCAGAACGGCTGTTGCTAACGCCTTTGTGCCGTTGGTTGATTCCTGCTCACCCTCGAGCGTCTTGGCTCCGTCAATGGCCCGCTCAACCGGCAAGGAACACAACATCGGATGGGTTCGGTTGAGGATGAGGCCGGCCAGCGGCATGCGTTCCTCCGAAAGCCGGTCCACGAAGAACGACGCCTCTCGAAGCGCATCGGGCTCGGCGGCCGAAACCACCACGAACTGGGTACCGCGGCGCTTCAACAGCGCGTAGGTCCGGTCCGCTTTCTCCCGGAAGCCGCCGAACGTGGCATCCAGCGATTGGACGAAACCCGCTGCGTCGGAGAGCATCTGCGAACCGAGGATTGTTGATAGTGCCTTCATCGCCAAGCCGACCGCGCCGGTGACGAGCCGCCCGATCCCGCGCCCGGGCCCCAACAGCAGCCGCCACAATCGGCTATCCATGAAGCTACCCAACCGTTGCGGCGCGTCGAGGAAGTCCAGCGCGTTGCGCGACGGTGGGGTATCCACCACGACCAGATCCCAGCGGTCCTCGCTCAGCAGCTGGCCGAGCTTCTCCATCGCCATGTACTCTTGCGTGCCGGCCAGTGACGTGGCGACCGTCTGGTAGAACTGGTTGTCCAAAATCGCCTGCGCCCGATCGGGTCCCGAATACTGGATCACCATCTCGTCGAATGTCCGGCGCATGTCGAGCATCATCGCGAACAGCTCCCCGGGCACTTCCGGTGCCAGCGGCACGCGTTGCGGGGAATTGCCAAGGTCGTTGATTCCCAATGCTTGTGCCAGCCGCTTAGCTGGGTCGATCGTTAAAACCACTACCGTGCGGCCATATTCGGCTGCGCGCAGCGCCATCGCCGCGGCGGTGGTGGTCTTGCCGACCCCGCCCGCGCCGCAGCACACCACCACGCGGTTAGAGGTATCGGTCAGAATCGAGTGAATATCCAGGGTCGGCGGCGTGGTACTCATCGAACTCCCTGCTGCGCAAGGGATTCGGAGAGCTCGTAGAGGCTGCCGAGGTCGACGCCGTCGGCGATGGTCGGTAGCTCCAGGCGTGGCACCTTCAGCTCGTCGAGCTGCTCTGCGCTTGCGGCTCGTGCGGTGATCCGGGTGGCGTGCTGGATGGTCTCGGTCAGCAGGCCCGCGAATTCCGCATCGCCCAGCTTGATTCCGGCGGCCGCCAGGCCAGTCCGCACCGCGTCTGCGTCGACATCGCCCTCGGCGGCTTTGACGAGATCGTCGGGTTCCAGGTAAGCGGCGATGTTGCGGTTGACGATCACGCTGCCAATGGGCAGGCCCAGCCCCTGCAACTCGTCGATTGCCTCGATCGTCTCCTGCATCGGCAGCGCCTCCAGAAGGGTCACCAGGTGGATGGCCGTTTGATCAGAGTGCAGGAGCTTCACCACACCTTCGGCCTGCGAGTACACCGGGCCGCCCTTGGCGAGATCGGACACCGCCCGGGTGACGTCCAAAAACCGTACGATCCGGCCGGTCGGAGGCGCGTCGACGACAACCGCGTCGTACACGGGCAGCTTGTCCTTGCCGACGCGGATCACCGATTCCTTGATCTTGCCGGTGAGGAGAACGTCGCGCAGGCCGGGCGCGATCGTCGTCGCGAACTCGATCGCCCCGATGCGTCGCATCGCCTTACCTGCGAGACCGAGGTTGTAGAACATGTCGAGGTACTCCAGGAACGCGGCTTCGATATCGATCGCCAGCGCGTTGACCTGACCACCATGCTCGGCACTCGCGATCTTGAGCTCTTTGTAGGGCAGCGGCGGCACATCGAAGAGTTGTGCAATCCCTTGGCGCCCTTCGACTTCGATGAGCAAGACCCTGCGCCCACCGGACGCGAGAGTCAGCGCGAGCGCGGCGGCCACCGTCGACTTGCCGGTACCGCCTTTGCCGGTCACGAAATGCAGTCGGGCCTTCGACAATCGCGATGGCCAACCGACGGTCTTGCCGCCGCTCGGTGAGGTCGCCACCAGTGCATGCTAACTACCCTGCCCGGCTCCTCCTCCCGCAGCTTCGCTGCGCACATCGTCGCCGGGCGCCAGAAGCTTGTGAGGCCCTATCGATAAGCTCGGGATATGAGCCAACCCACCACATGGGAGTACGCCACGGTCCCCCTGTTGACGCACGCCACCAAACAGATCCTCGACCAGTGGGGTGCCGACGGCTGGGAGCTGGTTGCGGTGCTGCCGGGGCCGACCGGCGAGCAGCACGTCGCATATCTGAAACGCCCGAAATGAGTGCGTCTGCCCGGCTGAAAGAGCTGGGTATCGAACTCCCCGAGGTGGCCAAGCCGTTGGCCTCCTACGTTCCCGCGGTGCGCAGCGGCAACCTGGTGTACACATCGGGCCAGTTGCCGATGCAGGCCGGCCAACTGGCCGCGACCGGCACGATCGGAGCGGATGTCACCCCCGAGCAGGGCAAGGCGCTGGCTCGCATCTGCGCGCTCAACGCGCTGGCCGCGGTCGATTCGCTGGTGGGCATCGATGCGGTGACCCAAGTGGTCAAGGTTGTGGGATTCGTCGCGTCTGCAGCCGGATTCAACGGTCAGCCGGGCGTGATCAACGGCGCATCGGATCTGCTTGCTGAGGTGTTCGGCGACCACGGCAGCCACGCCCGCTCGGCCGTAGGCGTCTCCGAATTGCCGTTGGACTCGCCGGTGGAGGTCGAGCTGGTGGTCGAGGTCGGCTAATGGCCGTGATCGACGCCGCTGAATCGCTGACACATCCCGCATACGGCCGGCTGCGTCCGGTCACCGATACCGCCTCGGTGTTATTGGCCAACAATCCGGGGCTGCTGACGCTGGACGGCACCAACACCTGGGTGCTGCAGGGGACAGGCAGCGACGAGGTGGTGGTCGTCGATCCCGGCCCCGACGACGACGAGCACATCGCGAACATCGCCGGCTTGGGCCGCATCGCGCTGGTGCTGATCAGTCATCGGCACGGCGACCACACCGACGCCATCGACAAGCTGGTCGACCTGACCGCCGCGCCGGTGCGCTCGGCGGGCAGCGGATTTTTGCGTGGCCTGTCCGCCGAGCTGTCCGACGGCGAAGTGATCGACGCTGCCGGCCTGCGGATCACGGTATTGGCGACGCCCGGCCACACCGCCGATTCGCTGTCGTTCGTGCTGGATGACGCGGTGCTGACAGCGGACACTGTGTTGGGTCGCGGAACAACCGTCATCGACAACGAAGACGGCAGCCTGGCCGACTACCTCGACTCGCTGCAGCGGCTGCGCGGGCTGGGCCAGCGGACGGTGCTGCCCGGCCACGGACCGGAGCTGCCGAATCTGGAGGCCGCGGCGTCGGGATACCTGGCACACCGGGAACAACGGCTGGACCAGGTGCGCTCGGCGCTGCGGGATCTCGGCGACGACGCCACTGCGCGCCAGGTTGTCGAGCACGTCTACGTCGACGTCGACGAGGAGCTGTGGGGCGTCGCGGAATGGTCGGTGCAGGCGCAGCTGGATTATCTGCGTCGCTAAGCTCGCGCGCTTACCGCGCGCGCCTGGCGAGCCTCTCGGAGTCCGAGATCAGCACGCTCTTGCCCTCGAGGCGAATCCAGCCCCGGTGGGCAAAGTCAGCCAGCGCCTTGTTCACCGTCTCACGCGACGCGCCGACCAGCTGGGCGATCTCCTCTTGGGTCAGGTCGTGGGTGACCCGCATCGCGCCACCCTCCTGGGTGCCGAAACGCTGGGCGAGCTGCAGCAGCTGCTTGGCGACGCGGCCCGGCACGTCGGTGAAGATGAGGTCGGCCAGGTTGTTGTTCGTGCGTCGCAGCCGGCGGGCCAGCACCCGCAGCAGCTGCTCGGCGATTTCGGGTCGATCCGCGATCCACGCCCGCAACGCGTCGCGATCCATCGACACCGCGCGCACCTCGGTGATGGTGGTGGCGCTGGAGGTGCGTGGCCCGGGATCGAAGATCGACAGCTCACCGAACATGTCGGACGGACCCATGATGGTCAGGAGATTCTCCCGGCCATCCGGTGAACGGCGGCCGATCTTGACCTTTCCGGAAATGATGATGTACAGCCGATCACCCGGCTCGCCCTCCGCGAAAACCGTGTGTCCGCGAGGGAAGTCGACAGGCTGCAGTTGCTTGGTCAGCGCGGCGACGGCGCTTGGTTCAACCCCCTGGAAGATTCCGGCCCTCGCCAGGATCTCGTCCACGTTGCCCCTTAGCTATTTGACCGACTCTGCTAGGCACAGGCTCAGTGCCCGCGTCGGTTGACGGGCAGACCCCGCAGTCTCGAGGTCAGCCATCAACTCAACGTGCCAACGCTACACACGATTGGCATGCTGAGGCGGCCCAAATTGCCGATTCGCCTGCGAATGGTTATGCCGCTGTCTCGGCAAGCCAGCATGTTGAGGGGCGGAAATAAAGGCCGCCGTCAGCAACGGATCTGTGGCCGGGTCGGTGTCAACGAGTCGATGGGGCGATTCATCGCCGAAACGGCCCAAGCGGCGGTGCAGGCCGTCCAGGGCCACAGGCATGCCCTCTCGAGCCAAGGTGCGCATGTCGATCGGCTCGGCCTGCTCGAGAAATTCCGCGACATCGCTTGCCGTAACCGTGTCCTTTTCTAGGCCCGATTCCAGCCGTTCAAGCCCGAAAGTAGCCAGCATCAGCAACCCCGGGATGAATGCCACGAGCAACCAAGACACAAGGCGTAAGTAAACACGGCTAAGGTCTCAGCGTGATCACGAATTAGTACGCTGTCGAGAGTGAAAATGGGCAAAAAATCTCGCGCCGCCGCCCCAGTCTCCGGTGCCGCCGACGCAGCCATCGCCAGCCGTTGGTCGTCGGAGACCCGCTTGGGTTTGGTGCGACGAGCCCGCCGCATGAATCGCAAACTTGGACAAGCGTTTCCACATGTGTACTGCGAGTTAGATTTCACCACACCGTTGGAGCTGACGGTGGCAACGATCTTGTCAGCGCAAAGCACAGACAAGCGGGTGAATCTCACCACCCCGGCGCTGTTTAAGCGTTACCGCGCCGCGGTCGACTACGCACAAGCAGACCGCGAAGAACTGGAAACCCTGATCCGCCCCACCGGCTTCTACCGGAACAAAGCGACGTCGTTAATCGGGTTGGGACAAGCGTTGGTCGAGCGGTTCGACGGCGTGGTGCCGGCCACCATGGAAGAACTCGTGACGCTGCCCGGGGTGGGGCGCAAGACCGCCAACGTCATCTTGGGCAATGCATTCGACGTCCCCGGAATCACCGTCGACACCCATTTCGGGCGGCTGGTGCGGCGCTGGCGCTGGACCGCCGAAGAGGATCCGGTCAAGGTCGAGCACGCGGTCGGCGAACTCATCGAACGCAACGAGTGGACCGTGCTGAGCCATCGGGTGATCTTCCACGGCCGCCGGGTGTGTCACGCCCGCAAACCGGCGTGCGGGGTTTGCGTGTTGGCCAAGGACTGCCCCTCGTTCGGGACTGGGCCCACCGAGCCGTTGATCGCCGCCGCCCTGGTCCAGGGTCCCGAAACCGAGCATCTCCTGGCGATGGCCGGGTTGTAGCACGCCGTTGACGACTTTCACGCCTCGAACCGCCCGCTGGACCATCGCGGTGCTGGCGGTCGTCGCCGCCTTGGTCGCGGCGTTGATGATTGAGCTGCGGGATACCTACCACTTGTCAACCGCCCCACCGACCAGCTCCGGCCGTGAGCACCGGGACGCCGACACCCCGGCGGCGCTGGCCGGACCGCGCCAGCGTGCCAACCTCCCGCCGTGTCCGCACCCGGGCGCCGATCCCGGTCCGCCGGCGTTGCGTGGCGTGACCGCGCAATGCGCGGCCGACGGCTCGGTCGTTGACGTCGGTCCGGCACTGGCCGGGCACCGCGTGGTTCTCAACTTGTGGGCGTACTGGTGTGCACCCTGCGCGGCCGAACTCCCCGCGATGGCCGAGTACCAACGACGGGTCGGGCCGAACGTGATGGTGGTGACGGTGCACCAAGACGAGAACGAGACGGCAGCCTTGCTGCGGTTGGCGGAGCTGGGTGTCCGATTGCCGACTCTGCAGGATGGAAGCCGTCGGGTCGCGGCGGCGTTGCAAGTGCCGAATGTGATGCCCGCGACAGTGGTGCTGGGCTCGGACGGTAGCGTTGCGCAGACCCTGCCGCGCGCTTTCGCCACTGCCGACGAGATCGCAACTGCGCTTGGAGATCAGACGCGATGACGCACGGCGATGCGGCCCGCAGCGGGTGTCGGGGAGGCCGGGCAAGTGGACGAAGGAGGCGCCGGTGAGCGCAGGGGGCACTCCGCGATCGCGCGGTGGGGATCTCACCCATTCGCGGGAGTTGACGCCTGAGCTCGGCCCGTCCTGGCTGCGTCCACTGGTGAACAACCTCGGTCAGGTGCCCGATGCTTACCGTCGCCGCCTGCCCGCCGACGTGCTGGCGATGGTGACCGCCGCCAGGGCGACGGCCTCGCTCCGCAAAGACGGACGCGACGCAGCGGTGCTGGTGCTGTTTTCCGGACCGCCGTCGGACCAGGCCAACGGCGCTGCACCCGACTCTCTTCCCGAAGAAGCCGACTTGCTGCTTACGGTGCGGGCCTCCACGTTGCGTCACCATGCGGGCCAAGCGGCGTTTCCCGGCGGTGCGTCCGATCCCGGTGACGACGGGCCGGTGACTACCGCGCTGCGAGAGGCGCGCGAGGAGACCGGCATCGACACCGACAGGCTGCATCCACTGGCCACGCTGGAGCGAATGTTCATTCCGCCATCGGGTTTTCACGTCGTCCCGGTGCTGGCGTATTCGCCGGATCCGGGGCCGGTGGCCGTCGTCGATCGGGCTGAGACAGCGATCGTGGCCCGGGTTCCAGTGCGGGCCTTCATCAATCCGGCGAATCGGCTGATGGTGTATCGGCGCACCCTGACCAGTCGCTTTGCCGGACCGGCGTTCTTGTTGAACGAGATGCTGGTTTGGGGATTCACTGGCCAAGTGATTTCGGGGATGCTGGACGTGGCTGGTTGGGCTAAGCCCTGGGACACCAGCGATGTCCGCGAGCTGGATGAAGCGATGGCCCTGGTGGGCGACGGGGATGATGTGTGATGACCTCCTCTCAATGGCTCGACATCGCTGTGCTGGCAGTTGCTTTCATCGCGGCCATCTCAGGTTGGCGTTCGGGAGCGCTCGGTTCGCTGCTGTCGTTCGTCGGTGTGCTGCTCGGAGCGATCGCGGGCGTCCTGCTGGCCCCGCACCTTGTCGCCCACATCAGCGCGCCGCGGGCCAAACTGTTCGCCGCGCTGTTTCTGATCCTGGGGCTGGTGGTTGTCGGCGAGGTCGCCGGCGTGGTGCTGGGGCGCGCGGTGCGCGGCGCGATCCACAGCAACTCGGTCCGCTTCTTCGACTCGCTGGTCGGGGTGGCAGTGCAGCTGGTCGTGGTGCTGGTGGCGGCATGGCTGCTGGCGACGCCGCTGACGTCGTCGGCGGGTCAGCCCAGCCTGGCCGCGGCGGTGCGCGGCTCGCGAGTGCTGGCCCAGGTCAACGACTTTGCGCCGGAGTGGCTCAAGAGCGTGCCCAAACGATTGTCGGCGCTGCTGGATACCTCAGGTCTGCCGCAGGTGCTGGAGCCGTTCAGTCGCACGCCGGTCGTGGCGGTGGCCGCTCCGGACGCGACGCTGGCCAACAGCCCGGTGGTGGCAGCCACCCAACCCAGCGTCGTCAAGATCCGCGCAATTGCGCCAGGTTGTCAGAAAGTGTTGGAGGGCAGCGGATTTGTCCTCTCGCCAGACCGCGTGATGACCAACGCACACGTGGTCGCCGGCGCGAACAGCGTCACCGTGGAGGCAAGCGGCAATCCTTATGACGCCACCGTGGTGTCCTACGACCCGACCGTCGACATCGCGATCCTGTCCGTGCCCAACCTGCCGCCCGGGCCGCTGGCCTTCGCGAACACCCCGGTGACATCGGGCACCGAGGCAATCGTGATGGGCTATCCCGGTGGCGGGGGCTTTGTGGCAACTCCGGCCAGAGTCCGCGAACTGATCGAACTCAGCGGTCCCGACATCTACCGGAACGCGACGGTCAACCGCGAGGTATACACCGTCAGAGCCAGTGTGGAGCAAGGCAATTCGGGTGGCCCGTTAATCGATCTCAATGGAAAGGTGCTCGGTGTTGTGTTCGGCGCGGCCGTCGACGACAACGACACCGGTTTCGTCCTGACTGCCAAGGAGGTGGCCGATCAGCTGTCGCACATCGGCGACACCACGCCGGTGGCCACCGGGGAGTGCGTCAGCTAAGGGGCGACCTGTATACCCGCTCAATGAAGCGCGCCAGGTGACCGTTGACTTCTTGCGGCATCTCTTCGTGACTGAAATGTCCTGCGCCGGAGACTGATACGTAACGACCGTGTGGCGCGTAGCGCTGCGTTCGCTCCACCGGGTCGGCCAGCACGTACGGGTCGGCGTCACCATGAATGTGCAGCATCGGGATTCCAAACGGCCGATTCATCGACCGCATGAAGCGGCGGCCCTCTTCGCGCAGCTGGCTGCGCACCGCCCAACGCTGGTACTCCAGCGCGGAATGCGCCGCTGACGGAATTTGGATCGCTTGTCGCAGATGGCCGATCGTCTCTGAAAAGTCTTCGGAGGCAAGCCATTTAGCGCTGGCCCGGCTACGGACCAGCCGCTCGATTTCCTCACCGTTATGCCGGGTGAGCGCGCGCTCCGGCCAGATGGGCACCTGGTAGCGCAGCAGCGAGGGCAACAGCGCACGGCCCTGATCACGACGGGTCAGCGCCGAGCGGCGCAGTGCGGCGGGGTGCGGCGAGCTGACCACCGCGATGGCGCGGACCAGCCGAGAGTGCAGGACTGAGCTCGCCCAGCAGACCAGCCCGCCGTCGGCGTGGCCGACCAGAGTTGCCGACGTGTGCCCCAGCGCGCGGATCAGTCCGGCGGCATCCCCGGCGAGCGTCCAGCCGTCGTAGCCGCGGGGTGGTTTGTCGCTGCCGCCGTAGCCGCGCAGATCCACCGCGACCAACCGGGCTCCGCTCAAACCGCGCAGCTGGTGACGCCACGACCACCAGAACGAGCCGAAGCCGTGCAACATGATCACCAGCGGCTGCGCCGTCGGGGCGCTGCCGGACTTCCGGTCGGCGGCCGCCTCGACCACATGGAACCGAATGCCGTTGGCGTGCACGTCGAGATGGCGCCATGGCCCGTCGATACGGGTGATCGACGGATCTGGTGGGGCCATCTACCAACCCGAGGGGTCGGCGGGCGCCCCGCCTCGAGAACTGAGCGCGCGCCCGGAGCCCTTGTCATGACTCGGCGTGAAAGCCGACCGTGTCTCTTTGACCGATTCGATGGTCTGCTGCGGTCCGCGGATGCGGCGCACTTTCAAGTAGCCGAACAACGCCAGCACCACGGTAACCACCACCATGATCCCGAACACGATCAGGAAGGCGACCCAGCGCCACAGCCAGGTGTCGAGCAGTTCGGCGAGGAAAAAGAAGAAAAAGAAAGTCGAGTAGAACAGCACCACCATCGCCGCGATAAAGAAAACGCTGCCGGTGAGACCTTTCTTGACATCGCGGGTGATTTCCGAGCGGGCCAATTCGACCTCGGCGCGCACCAGCGTCGATATTTGTGCTGTGGCGTCTTTGACCAACTCACCGATCGACGGTTCGACGGACAGCGCGTGCGGGTCGGTCAGGGGAATCGTGGTCAGCGTGCGAGGGACCCCATCCTTGTGGTCGGCGTTCTTTCGATCTGGTTTGCTCACAGACGGTCCTCCCGGCTGAATCTGATTTGTCCGGCTCGCGGCCTATGTTGCCATGTGGTCGGGTGCCAGACGAGGCCAACCGGGCTGGTTAAGGATCGACGCCTGCGTGCATCGATCACGCTAGACTTGCGCCGCCGCTTCGAGCACGCGTGCAATCTTGTCGACGGGAGTAATGCGTTGCAGACCACGTATCGTCGGCTGCTTCGTGTGGTGGCGGCGTTGGTAACGATTGCATCGGTGGGCCTGGCCGGCCCGCACGGTGCGCCCGCACGAGCTGACGACAAACTTCCGCTTGGTGGCGGCGCGGGCATCGTGGTCAACGGCGACACGCTGTGCACGCTGACCACCATTGGCACCGACGGCAAAGGCGACCTGATCGGTTTCACCTCGGCGCACTGCGGTGGCCCAGGCGCGCAGGTGGCCGCGGAGGCGGCCAAAGACCGCGGCATCGTGGGAACCATGGTGTCCGGCAACGACAACCTCGACTACGCGGTGATCCAGTTCGATCCGGTCAAGGTGACACCGGTGGCCAACTTCGGCGGCTTCGCGATCAACGGCATCGGGCCGGATCCGGCCTTCGGCCAGATCGCCTGCAAGCAGGGCCGCACGACCGGCAACTCCTGCGGCGTCACGTGGGGCCCCGGCCAGGATCCGGGCACGATCGTCATGCAGGTCTGCGGACAACCGGGCGACTCAGGCGGCCCGGTTACCGTCAACAACCTTCTGGTCGGGATGATTCACGGCGCCTTCAGCGACAACCTGCCGGCCTGCATCATCAAGTACATCCCGCTGCACACCCCCGCAGTGGTTCAGTCCATCAATGCGATCTTGGCCGACCTCAACGCCAAGAACCGTCCCGGCGCAGGGTTCGTTCCGGTCCCTGCCTAGGTTGATTGGCCGGCTCCTCAGCGGGCCGCTGCGCGGCCCCATTGTCGACCGGCCGGTTAATCGGCAGCGCGGATCGCGTCGAACACGCCAGGATCAAGCAGCGTCGACGTGTCGCCGAGTTCGCGGTTGTCGGCGATGTCGCGCAGCAGCCGTCGCATGATTTTGCCGCTGCGGGTCTTCGGCAATTCGGGCACCACATGCAGCTCGCGGGGCCTGGCGATCGGTGAGATGACCCTGGCCACTTCGGCGCGCAACTCTTCGATGATCTCCGGTCCCTTGGTCTCGGCGTGATCGGCCTGCAAGACAACGAACGCGCAGATTGCTTGACCGGTGGTCTCGTCGGTCGCCCCCACCACCGCGGCCTCGACGACGGCAGCATGTCCGACCAGCGCCGATTCCACCTCGGCGGTGGAGATGCGGTGCCCGGACACGTTCATCACGTCGTCGATGCGACCCAGGATCCAGATCGCCCCGTCAGGGTCGTAACGAGCGCCGTCGCCGGCGAAATACCAGCCCTGCTCGGCGAACTTCGACCAGTACGTCTCGCGGAACCGGTCCGGATCGCCCCAGATGCCGCGCAGCATCGACGGCCAAGGCTGATCGAGCACCAGGTATCCAGTCACGTGCTCGCCCTCGTCGGTCGACGGCGGTGAAAGCTGGTTGCCGTGGTCGTCGACGATCCTCGCCGAGATGCCGGGCAGTGGCCTCATCGCCGAACCCGGTTTGGCCGCGGCGACGCCGGGTAGCGGCGAGATCATCGCCGCACCGGTCTCGGTCTGCCACCAGGTGTCGACCACCGGTGTGCTGTCGGCGCCCATGACCTTGCGATACCAGCGCCATGCCTCGGGGTTGATCGGCTCACCGACCGTCCCCAGCAGCCGCAGGCTGGACAGGTCGTGGGCGTCCGGGATCTCGCGGCCCCACTTCATGAAGGTGCGGATCATCGTCGGTGCGGTGTAATAGATTGTCGCACCGTACTTTTCGATGATCTCGAAATGCCGGTGCTGAGTAGGCGTGCTCGGGGTGCCTTCGTAGATGATCTCCGTCACGCCGTTAGACAACGGGCCGTAGACGCCGTAGGTGTGCCCGGTGACCCAGCCGATGTCGGCGGTGCACCAGAACACGTCGGAGTCCGGCTTGATGTCGAAGACGTTGTGGTGGGTGTAGGAGGCTTGGGTGAGATAGCCGCCGCTGGTGTGCACGATGCCCTTGGGCTTGCCGGTGGTGCCCGAGGTGTACAGCAGAAACAGCGGGTGCTCGGCATCGAAGGCTTCAGCACGGTGGTCCGCCGGCGCCGGGTCGACGACGTCGTGCCACCACACGTCGCGTCCCGGTGTCCAGGGGACGTCGACGCCGGTGCGCCGGACCACCAGGACATGTTCAATCGTGTCGGCACCTTCGACCGCTTGGTCGGCGGCGTCCTTCAACGACTCGGGCTTGCTGTGCCGGAACTGCCCGTCGGCGGTGATCAACAATTTGGCCTGTGCGTCGACGATCCGGGCACCCAGCGCGGTCGCGGTGAAACCGGCGAACACCACGCTGTGCAGCACGCCCAGGCGTGCGCAGGCCAGCATGGCGACGATTGCTTCCGGGATCATCGGCATGTAGATGGCGACGCGGTCACCGGCAACCAAACCTAGACCGGTCAGCGCGTTGGCGGCTTTGCACACCTCGGTCCGCAGGTCGCTGTAGGTCAGGGTACGGCCCTCACCGACCCGTTCGGCCTCCCAGTGGATCGCCACCCGGTCGCCGTTGCCGGCTTCGACATGACGGTCCACGCAGTTGTAGGCAACGTTGAGCGTTCCGCCCGTGAACCACTTGGCGACCGGGGCCGCCGACCAGTCCAGTACCTGGTCGAATGGCTTTGACCACGACAGCCGGTTGGCTTGCTTGGCCCAGAACGCCAGCCGGTCTTGCTCGGCTTCGCTGTACAACCCGTCGTGTGCGTTCGCCTCTGCGGCGAACTCCGCGGACGGCGGGTAAGACAGGGTCGCTGCATGGGTCTCGGTCACCTGGACGAGCGTAATCGGGATCGGTCGGCGTCATGTGCGGGCATCGCTGTCGTTAAGAAGAAGTTTGCTTGCCAAGCCGATGGCCGAACGCGCTTCAACCGGGGTCAGTTGTATTCGAGGCGCTCCAGGCAATACAGCCGCGCGGGGCTTTGGTAGGAGATCGCTTTGGTGCCCTCCGGACACAACCCGGTATCCGGGCTGCCGTCGATGCGTTTGACGACCTTGATAACCCGCTCCGAGCCACCGCAGTCGGCCACGGCAAACGTCGGGTTTTGAGCCGTGCCGGTCGCCGTATAGCACTGCCCCTGCTTGAGGTTGAGGATTAAGCACATCGTGGTCGTCGCGTCGTGGAGAAACGCGTACTGGGAGTCCTGAAGCTTTCCGTCGGGGCACATCGCCGAGGGACCGCCTTTGGAGGCGACCTCGAATATCGAGTCCGGCTTGTCGCAATCCTGCGGCGGTGCCGGGGCCGGATTGTCCACTCGCATACTGGATGCAGCAATGCATTGACCGACATTTGCGGAATGAGCCGAGCGTCCGGCCCGTGAGGCGGCATTGCCTATCTGGCTCACAATCCCTAGCACGCCCAATACCAACAGGATCGAGCCCACGACGATCAGCACTGTGCCCGGCGATCCACGTGGCGGCTGCGCCGGATAGCCGGCCGGGTAAGGCGGTGGGTAGGTTGGCGGCTGAGGAGAACCCGGCGGCGGATAGCCATACGGGTATGGAGCCGGCGGTGGGTAACCGGGAGGACCCATCGGGTTGCCACCGGGAGGCTGCCGGGTGCGTGACCGCCGCCGAAGACCGACGATCAACAGAATGATGCCCAAGATGGGAATTCCGAACATCCCGGTCAATTCGCCAATGTAATAGGCAGTCACGCCGGGATTGTAATGGTCACAGCGGATCGGAGGAGGACGCTTGCATCGGTTACCCATCGTGGCCGCGGCCGTGATGCTGCTGGCCGTCACACCGCTGGCCGGTTGCAGGGTCGGCAATGTGCGTACCGATGTGGTGATCGTCAACGCTGGAGAGCCGCAGAATCCGTTGATTCCGACCAATACCAATGACAGCAACGGCGGCCGTATCATCGACCGGCTGTTCGCGGGCCTGATGTCCTACGACGCCAAGGGCGCACCCGAACTGGAGGTTGCCCAGTCGATCGACACCAGCGATGACGTCAATTACCGGATCACCCTCAAGCCCGGATGGCTGTTCACCGACGGCACACCGGTGACTGCGCACTCCTTCGTCGACGCCTGGAACTACGGCGCGCTGGCCGCCAACGCCCAACTTCAGCAGAGCTTCTTTAACCCGATCGCCGGTTTCGACGAAGTAGCCGTGGCAAAACCGACGGCGTCCACGATGTCTGGGTTGCACATCGTCGACGACCACCAGTTCACCGTTCGCCTCAAAGGGCCGACCATCGATTTCAAACTGCGGCTTGGCTTTTCGCCGTTTTATCCGTTGCCGGCTGCTGCGCTCAAGGATATGGCGGACTTCGGTCAGCATCCAATCGGCAACGGTCCCTACAAATTCGCCGACGTGCCCGGGGGCGCGGCCTGGCAACACAACGTCAAACTGGATCTGGTGCCCAATCCCGGCTATCACGGCAACCGGGTACCGCAGAACAAGGGACTCCGTTTCGTCTTCTACGCCAACCTGGAGACCGCCTACGCCGACTTACTGTCGAGCAATCTCGATGTGCTGGACACGATTCCGTCCAGCCTGCTGTCGGTCTACCGCAGAGATCTCGGTGATCGTTACGTCAGTTCCCCGGCAGCGGCGAATCAGACCCTCGACACCCCGCTGCGGCTGCCGCACTTCGGCGGCGAGGAAGGCAGATTGCGCCGCCTGGCGCTCGCAGCGGCCATCAACCGGGCACAGATCTGCCAACAGATCTATGCCGGAGCGCGTGCGCCGGCCCGCGATTTCACCGCGAGTTCGCTGCCCGGTTTCGACCCGAACATCGACGGCAACGAGGCACTCAACTTCGATCCGGACCGGGCGCGCCAACTGTGGGCGCAGGCCGATGCGATCTCGAAATGGTCCGGCCGATACGCGATCGCCTACAACGCCGATGGTGGTCACCAGGAGTGGGTGGACGCGGTGGCCAACAGCATCAAGAACATCTTGGGCATCGACGCGGTCGGTGCGCCGCAGCCGACGTTTGCCACGTTTCGCACCCAAATCACCACGCGCAGCATCGCCACCGCTTTCCGCGCCGGTTGGCAGGGTGACTTCCCGTCGATGCTGGAATTTTTAGAGCCGCTGTTCGTCACCGGAGCGGGCGCCGATGACGTCGGTTATTCCAGCCCGCAATTCGACGCGGCGGTCGCCGCGGCCGAAGCCGCGCCGAGCCTGCCGGAATCGTTCGACCTGGCCAACGCTGCACAGCGAATCCTGTTGCGGGACATGCCCGTCGTGCCGTTGTGGTACACGGTCAGCGTGGCCGGGACGTCACCGTCGGTCAGTCACGTCGTGCTGACCTGGAATGGCCTGCCCGACTACGAGCACATCGTAAAGGCCTGAGATGGGTTGGTATATCGCTCGACGTATCGCGATCACGGTTCCGGTTTTTCTCGGTGCGACGCTGCTGATCTACGGTATGGTCTTCCTGCTGCCCGGCGATCCCATTGCCGCCTTGGCCGGGGACCGTCCGCTGAGTCCTGCGGTGGCCGCGCAACTGCGCGCCCAGTACCACCTGAACGACCCGTTCCTGCTGCAGTACCTGCATTACCTGGGCGGCATCGTCCACGGCGATCTGGGGCGCGCCTACTCCGGGCTGCCGGTCAGCGTCGTTCTGGCCCAAGCATTTCCGGTGACCATCAGGCTGGCGTTGATCGCCCTGGTAGTGGAGGCGGTGCTCGGGATCGGCTTCGGGGTGATTGCCGGGCTGCGGCAAGGTGGGATCTTCGACGCCGCGGTGCTGATCACCAGCCTGATCGTGATCGCGGTGCCGATCTTTGTGCTGGGGTTCTTGGCGCAGTTCGTGTTTGGGGTCCGGCTGGGGGTCGCCGCGGTCACCGTCGGTGATCAGCCGACGTTTGCGCGGCTGCTGCTGCCCGGTGTGGTGTTGGGGTCGGTGTCGCTGGCGTACGTGGTCCGGCTGACCCGATCGGCGGTCGCCGCCAATGCGCACGCCGACTATGTGCGCACAGCGACGGCCACCGGCCTGTCGCGGCCCAGGGTGGTCACGGTGCACATCCTGCGCAATTCGCTGATCCCGGTGGTGACGTTCCTGGGCACCGATCTCGGCGCGCTGATGGGCGGGGCGATCGTCACGGAGGGGATCTTCAACATCCACGGTGTCGGGGGCGTGCTCTATCAGGCGGTCACCCGCCAGGAGGCGCCGACGGTGGTGTCCATTGTGACGGTGTTGGTGGTGATCTATCTGGTGACCAACCTGGCGGTGGATCTATTGTATGCGGCGCTGGATCCAAGGATCCGCTATGGCTGACCAAGGCACCGAAGTGGATGGCGGCGCTGGATTTTGGCGTGACACCTGGCGCGGCTTGCGGCGGCGTCCGAAATTCGTCATCGCCGCCGCACTCATCCTGTTCTTTATCGTCGTCGCGTTGTTTCCGGCGTTGTTCACGTCGGCCGATCCCGGCTACGCCGACCCATATCAGAGCCTGCTGTCGCCGTCGGCGGCGCATTGGTTCGGTACCGACTTGCAGGGGCACGACATCTACGCCCGCACCGTCTACGGCGCCCGCGCATCGATCACCGTTGGTGTCGGCGCCACCGTGCTGGTTTTCATCGTCGGCGGGGCGCTGGGCGCGTTAGCCGGCTTCTACGGCGGCTGGATCGACGTGGTGGTCTCCCGCGTCGCCGATGTCTTCTTCGGGATCCCGCTGTTGTTGGCGGCCATTGTGCTCATGCAGGTGATGCATCACCGCACGGTATGGACGGTCGTCGCGATTCTCGCGCTGTTCGGTTGGCCGCAGGTGGCCAGGATCGCGCGCGGGGCGGTGCTCGCGGTACGCGGTAGCGATTACGTTATGGCCGCACAAGCACTGGGGCTGAACAGGTTTGGGATCCTGATCCGCCACGTGGTCCCGAATGCGCTTGGCCCGGTGATCGCCGTCGCCGCGATCTCGCTGGGGATGTTCATCGTGACCGAGGCGACGCTGTCCTACCTCGGTGTGGGGCTACCCCCGTCGGTGGTGTCCTGGGGTGGCGACATCAACGTGGCGCAGACGCGGCTGCGGGCGGGCTCGCCGATCCTTTTCTATCCCGCCGGGGCGCTTGCGCTTGCGGTGCTGGCGTTTTTGATGATGGGCGACGCGTTGCGTGACGTCCTGGAATCGACCTCACGAACGTGGCGGTCGTGACC
>NZ_DATFZD010000128.1:0-23024 GCF_035314665.1 Mycobacterium sp.
TGGCGGAGATCATGGTCTCGAATTTTCCAGGTTTGAACGATGACCGGGACGACCTGAGCGATCAGCGGCGAACGACGCTTGCAAAACGTTTCAGCGCAAGGCCCGCCGCTCTGCCGCGCTGGCCGCGCGAAGTTAGCTAGCTAGCCCGCCGACCTCGCCGCCGTCTGCCCGCAACGCGCCGCGACGACGCCGCGACGCACTCGCCCGAGAAACTGGCCGGCTCACGCGTACTCGTCCTGACGAGGCCTTATCCAGTGCCCCCACTGGGACTCGAACCCAGACTGTGCGGATTTTAAGAACGGTAGTGCGGTTATCCGTGACCAGCGGGAACAGGTAGCTGCAGGCGCCCATTTCGCCTGCAAGACAGGAAAATCCCTCGTCGCTGGTACGGGCGCGGTACGGCTCCGGTACGGCTACGAATCGCCCCCGGACGCCGCGTTGACGCCGCGATGGAATCGCCCGTCTACCCCGGCCACGGTGACGACACCACCTTGGGCGCCGAGCGCCCGAGCCTTGCGGACTGGCGCGAGCGGGGCTGGTAAACCGATCGATGTGGTTGCGGAGATCACCCGAAGGGCATGGGAGGGTCAGTGCGATAACCGGGGTGGGCGAACGGCGTGAGGCCCTCCTGTTGCGCAATTTTGGCCAGGAGCTCGCGCAACTCATCGCATTGTTCCTGGTCAAGCTGCGATACCAGCCGCCGCTCTCGCTGGCGGAACAGCTCTGAAAGCTCGGCAATGAACTGTCTGCCGGCTTCGGTGAGGTAAAGGGCGTGCAGACGGCGGTCAGTCTGGTGGCGGCGGCGCTCGACATAGCCGCGCTTCTCGAGGTCGTCGACGTACCCAACGATCCGGCTGGCGGTCACGCCGAGATTAGCGCTGAGGGCCTGCTGGGATTGACCCGACTGTGCCGCGATGGCGCGCACAATTCCGGCGTGCGCCGGCGTCAATTCGATATTCGACAGCTGTTCAGCTAACAGCGCGGCAGAGCGATAGCCCAACTGGGACAGCAGCATGCCGATATCAAGACTGTGATCGGTCGCTGACCCCCCTGACATGCGCACAGCGTAGCCCCGCCAATCGATTCGACACCCGGAAATTGCAGCGCGCGTCCAGGTTCGCCATCTGGGTTACGCATGGTGGTTGAGCTGCGCAACCGCCCACATCGTCTCCCGGGCGACCCGCAGCGCCGTGGCACACCCCGGGATCGTTGCGCTGCTTAATGATTTTTTCTCATAATTATCTCGATCGGAACGATCATTATCGACTGGAATAATTTTGCAAGTTATTAGTTCCGCTTTGCCGCAGATAATTCAAATAAAAAAATGTCACAAAGTATTGACCGTCACCAATACCCTGGCTAGCATTTGCGCTACCTGAGAGAAGCCTGAGCCAAAGATAGGAGCACCCCATGAGTAGCATGACATTTCGCCATGGAATCGCGGCCGGGCTCGGCGCCGCCGCCGGAGCTCTGGCCGCCGCGGCGTTCGTGAGCACCGCGCCCATCGCCAGCGCCGACGACACCGACTTCCTTCTCCCTCTCCCTGCCGCCAGCGTCGACGCCTTCGCTCTCCCTGCCCTCGTCCCTACCAATGAGTACACGAGCGAATTCACAATTGGCGAGGGAAGTACTGAGGTCACTTACGACACAACGTGGGACGGTAGCGGCTTGCCGACGACCACAACGACCACCGAGACGCTTCCAACCGGGGAAGAAGCATTCGGCTTTGGGGATGAGAGCAGTAGTATTTTCAGCATCGGTACTAACAGTTACGAGTCGGTATTTGAAGCTGAACTCCTCGATATTACGAGCGCCGCCGGAAATCAGTTTGAGTTTGTAGCGCCCACTTTCGAGTTCTTCAGCCCTGCTGTCTGAGCTGAACGCCTAATCGGAATCGATCAGCGCGCCGTTGACGGATTTCCGATCCGATCGAGTGGGGGCTCGCCGCCCAGCGGCTCGCCGCTGGACACGTAGTGCGGCTGCGACGATTCGATTCCCTGCGATGGTGCCCCGGGCCGGGTGACCGGCCGGGGCACCTTGGCATCTGGTCGGCGGGCGCGGCGGCCGAGCCAAAGCGCGGCGAAATCCGTTCAGCGACGCCTAAACTCAGCGCGATGAGGGTGGGAATCGACTTTGGCACAACGCATACGGTTGCGGCGGTCGTCGAGCGGGGTAACTATCCCGTCGTGTCGTTCGACGGGGTCGACACCTGGCCATCGCTCATTGCCGCCAACGACGGCGGCGAACTTCGCTTCGGGTTGGACGCGGCCGCCGTCCGTAGCGACCCGGGTTCGTCGGTTCTGCGGTCGTTCAAGCGTTTGCTCAGCGACGCCGGACCGCGAACAACTCTGGAGCTGGCCGGACGCTGCTATCCGTCAGAGGAAACGGATGGCTGAGTCACCGCAAGGCCCAACAGCGATCTACCCAATCCACGACTACCTGGCCTCAGACCCCCGGTACCCTTTCAACCTTCAGAGCGAGTGGCTGCCACACGCCGGCAGCCCCGCGATGCGAGCATTCTTCGAGCAAGTTCTCGCAGCGGATAAGAAGCCCTGGGCCAAAAGCGTTCAGGAGCTGAATGCCTACATCGATCAGAACGAGATCATTCAATACCTCGTCGAGAGCGCCTGCCGGGAAAACCTGAACATGATCGAAGCTCACCAAGGTCAACAGGTCGGTGTGCCTCGAATCGAGGACAAGGACGCGCTCCTCAACGGATTCAACGAGCTCTTGAGTCACCCGCCTCGGTTTGTCAACAACGAGCTCGTTGGGGTCCCCTTCTCGGCATGGGTAGTAGGAATCGATCCCACCTTCAGTGGCGCGACCTTGTTCCGGCTCCCGATGTTCAACGAAAAGATGTCCGCCATCCTCAACGAGTGGTACGAGTTCCTAGAGACCCCCGCATCGGACATCGGATTCCGTGTCGAAGGAGAACAATGGCTTTCCCCTGCAGCTAAAAAGCAGTACGACTTCCGCATCTGGAAGAAGGACTCCCCCGAGCTGCCTTACTGGAAATCCTGGAACTCCTTTTTTACAAGACAGTTCGAGAACCCAGAGAAAGAACGACCCATCGCGCACCCAGAAACCAACCGGATCGTCAACAGTCCGAACGACGGGTCCCTCTTCCGGTGGCAACCAGACGCCTCCAAACGAGACGTCTTCTGGTTCAAGGATATGAGGTACTCGATAGCCGACATCCTCAGCTCGCCCATCCCGGAGCAGCAAGCCGTCATCGACAGCTACGGACTGGTCGACCTCTTCGACGGCGGCTACGTCTTCCAAACCTATCTGAACCCCTACAACTTCCACAGATGGTGGTGCCCCGCCAACGGGGAAGTACTTTTCGACCCGTTAGCAATCCCCGGAGCATTCTTCAGCAAACTCGTAATCCCCGATTTCGGCGGAGCCAGCACTGCCTCTCTCCCCTACCTCGCGGAGGTGAACGCACGCGGAGTGATCGTGTTCAAAACCGAGGACTACGGACACGTCTGCTGCATACCACTCGGCATGAGCGAGATCTCCACCATCACCTTCGATCTGAAAATGAAAAAAGGCGCGACCGTCACCAAGGGCCAAGAGATGGGGACGTTCAACTACGGCGGCTCCTCCTTCGCAATCATCTACCAGAACCTGCCAGGCAAGCGCCTCTTCTTCATCAACGCAGATGGCAAACCCTACGACCAAACACCCGTGCTGCCCCAAGGCAGTGCCAGCGCCGGCGGAGAAGTAACGCTCATCGGGTCGCAGATCGGTGTGTGGGTGGATATCTGAATCGTCCGTCGTATCGCGGTCGGCGCACCGCGCAACAGGGCCGAATAGCAGGAATGGTTGGTGACCTTGTTCCCTCGTCGGCCCCAGAGCCGCGGAAAAGGCTCTGCGATTGGCGCGAACGGGTTGGTGAATAGCGGTCGCGAAACGCGCTGCAGCGCCTAAACTTACCGCGATGAGGGTCGGGATCGACTTCGGCACAACCCACACGGTCGCGGCAGTCGTCGACCGGGGTAACTATCCCGTCGTGTCGTTCGACGGCGTCGACACCTGGCCGTCGCTGATCGCCGCCAACGACGCCGGAGAACTTCGCTTCGGTTTAGACGCAGCCGCCGCCCGTCACGATCCGGGCTGGGCGGTGCTGCGGTCGTTCAAGCGGTTGCTCAACGACGCCGGACCGCGGACCACCGTGGAACTGGCGGGGCGTCACTATCCGTTAGCCGACCTGCTCACCGGCTTTCTCGCCCAGCTCAAGAGCGACCTGCAGACGCGCTCGCACGCCGAACTGGCGCCGGGTGAGCGTGTCGAGGCAGCAATCAGCGTGCCGGCCAACGCGTCCAGCGCCCAGCGCTTCTTGACGCTGGACGCGTTCACACAGGCCGGCTTCGAGGTGATCGCGCTGCTCAACGAGCCGTCCGCGGCGGGCTTCGAGTATGCCCACCGATACCGCTCGACGATTACCACCAAGCGGGAGCACGTGCTCATCTACGACCTCGGCGGCGGCACGTTCGACGCGTCGCTGCTGAAGATGACGGGACGCTTGAACGAGGTCGTCATCAGCGAGGGCATCCAGCGACTCGGCGGCGACGACTTCGACGAGACGATCCTCAAGCTCGTACGCAAAAGCGCTAAGCTCCGCAAGCTCGACGCCGCAACCCGTGAGCTGCTGCTCGAGGAGTGCGCGGTCCGCAAGGAAGCCGTTGGCCCCAACACGCGCCGATTCCTCGTCGACCTGTCGGCGGTCGGCAAGCCGCCGTTTTCCTGCCCGATCGATGACGTCTACGCGGCCTGTGGGCCGCTTGTCGACAAGACCGTCGCAGTCCTGTCCCGCGTACTGCACGATCCGGACGGCGACGACATCGACTGGTCCGAGGTGGCCGGCATCTATGTGGTGGGCGGTGCCGGGAGCTTCCCACTGGTCGCCCGGATGCTGCGCACCGCGTTCGACGACAAGCGCGTCAAGCGGTCCCTGCACCCGTTCGCGGCGACGGCCATCGGCCTGGCGGTCTTCCTCGACAAAGAAGCGGGATTTGCTCTGTCCGAACGTCTTTCACGACACTTCGGGGTCTTTCGGGAAGCGCTCGCCGGTGAGGATGTCTGCTTCGACCCGATCGTGCCCAAAGGCGCAGAGCTGCCCACCGCGGGTCAGCCGCCGTTCATCGTCACCCGCACCTACCGCGCGGTGCACAACATCGGGCACTTCCGCTTCGTGGAGTGCAGTCGGCTGCGCGACGGCTGCCCCGACGGCGACGTGACACCGTATGACCCGGTGTTCTTCCCGTTCGATCCGGATCTCGACGACGACGACGACCTGCAACGCCGGCCGGTGCGGCGCAGCGATGACGGCCCGGACGTCGAGGAACGCTACGTCATCACACCCAGTGGAACGGTGGAGGTGACGCTCACGACGCGGCCGGCCCGGCTGAGCCGAACGTTTCGGCTCGCGCGGCACGACCTCGCCACCGCCTGACGGCTCACGGCGCGGCGGCGAGGTCCGGCGTCCAGGCCACCGTTGACGAGCGGTTATGCGGTGGTGTGCACGATCAGCACGTCGACCTTGGCCCGACGCGAGACGTTCGCGGGCACCGATCCCAGTAACCGGCCCGCAATCGTGCTCAGGCCGACGTTGCCGACGACGAGCAGATCGGCGCCGACGTCCTCAGCCAGCCCGACCAGCGCGTCGACCGGAGCGCCGACAACCGACCGTTCTTCGACGTTCGTGGCGCCCGCGGCCAGGGCCCGCTCCTTCGCCTCGCGCAGGATCGCGTAAATCGGGGCGCTACCCGACACCTTGTAGCTTTCGCCCTTGAGGGCGTCGGCGGCCCGCTGATCGTCCTGCTGGGGCAAATACGCCGTCGCGACGATCAGCTTTGCGTCCGGCCCGGCGATGGAGCCCGCCTTTTCTACCGCGCGCAGCGACGAGTCCGACCCGTCGGTTCCCACCACCACGGTCCGATAGGCGCTCATTTACCCTCCAAATTGTCGGTTGCTACGCCAACCCAAGACACTAATCGCTTCGCCCGATCCAAATGGTCCGATTTGAGACACGCCGACGCAGCGGCGATATCGCCGTACCGAGCGGCTCCGGGCGGCTCCGGGCCGAAATTCCACCGGAATCGACGCCGACAAGTATCTGGTACTGCTTAAATCGCTTGGCGGACAGGCTATTTTACTGTATTGGGTTGCGGTGGGTCAGCTCGCCGACCTCGGTTACCCGCAGCAGAACGGATTGTGGCCAGGCACTACGGGTAATCAGGTTCACCTCAGAGCCTTTACAGTGACAGACATCATGATCACGCAGACGATCGACAAGCCCAAGACGGCTGTCGCCGCGAGCTACTCGCGGCCACAACCTCGCGGCAGGCTACTCGACCCGCTTGCGGTCGCGTTGCTGGCCGCCGTCGTCAGCAACGTGGCGGCGAGCGGGCCGTCACTGTGGTTCGACGAAAGTGCGACCATTTCCGCCTCGGCAAGCCGCTCATTGCCCGACCTGTGGCGGCTGCTGGGCCACATCGACGCCGTGCACGGTTTGTTCTACCTGGTGATGCACGGCTGGTTCGCTGTCTTCCCGCCGACCGAGTTCTGGTCGCGGGTCCCCAGTTGTCTGGCGGTGGGAGCCGCGGCGGCCGGCGTGGTCGTCTTCGCCAAGCTGTTCACGTCACGGACCGTCGCGGTGTGCGCGGGCGTCGTCTTCGCGATCTTGCCGCGGGTGACGTGGGCCGGTGTCGAAGGACGCTCCTACGCCTTGACCGCGGTGGCGGCGGTTTGGTTGACCGTGCTGCTGGTCACCGCAATACGGCGAAACAGGTGGCGGCTGTGGCTGCTCTACATGTTCGCGCTGATGCTGTCGATACTGCTGAACGTCTACCTGGTATTGCTGGTCCCGGCCTATGCCGTAGTTACACCGGTACTGCGGCGCCGAAAATCGGTGGTGCTGCGGTGGGCGATCACATCATTGGTGGCGGTGGGCGCGATGACACCGTTGATGCTGTTCGCGCACGGCCAAAGCTTTCAGGTCGCCTGGATCTCACGGCTCAAATGGCACACCATCCTCGACGTCGTGCAACATCAATATTTCGACAACAGTGTCCCATTCGCGATCCTGGCGGCGCTTATTTTCGTTGCCGCGCTGACGATTCGGTTGACGGGTCGGTGGGCGTCGGCCGGCGATACCCGCCGAGTGCTGATCATCTGCGCGGCATGGATCGTGGTGCCTACTGCCATCAGCCTGATTTACTCGGCGTTCGAACCGTTTTACTACCCGCGTTATCTGTTCTTCACCACGCCGGCGATGGCGGTCGTGCTGGCTGTCTGCATCGTGGCGGTCGTACGCAAGCCGCGATGGATCGCCCTGGTGCTGATAGTGCTCACCGCGGCCGCTTTGCCGAATTATCTTCTGTCGCAACGGCAGCGGTACGCCAAAGAGGGCTGGGACTACAGCGACGTTGCCGACGTTATCAGCGCCCACGCCGCACCCGGGGACTGCCTCTTGGTCGATAACACGGTGGATTGGCTACCTGGTCCGATCCGCGCCCTCCTTGCCGCCCGGCCGGCGGCCTACCGGCCGTTGGTCGACGTCGGTCGTGGTCAGCGCGCGTCCGAGCGTGGCACCCTCTGGGACGGCCACGTCGCGGTGTGGCTGGTGGTAGGTCGGCTGTACAAATGCACCACGCTGTGGACGATTTCGACGCATGACACGAAGTTGCCGAATCACCAAAGCGGAACATCGCTGCCACCGGGAAAGGTGCTGGGCCACGCACCCGCGTACTTGACGCCAAAGCTGGTCGGGTTTCGCATCGTTGAGCGCTGGCAATTCCACCGCACTCAGGTCATCAAGTCGGTCCGCTGACTCCAGTCAGGCGCAAGTGCTCGCCAACGTCGACGGCGTGTGGGGTCAGCGCTGTCCCCGACTCGCCCGGTAGGACGCCACTGTGCCCACCACGCCCAAAGCCGCGAACACCGCGAACAGCCAACGGGCCGCCATCACCGCACCGCCGTGCGCGCTGTTGACGATCACGCCGGCCAGGCCCGCGCCGAACGCTCCGGAGATCAGCTGCACCGTGTTGATCGCCGCGGCGGCCGCCCCGCCTTCTTCCGCGTCGTCGTCGTCGAATTGCATCGCCCACGCCGATAGGTGTGGCCAGGCCGCCCCGATGCCCGTCCCGATGATCGTCAACGCCAGCGCCCACACCACGGCGACGCCCACCGGCGCGTTATCCACCTGGGTAGCCGCGGCTAACGTCAGACCCACGGCCATGATCAGCGGTGCGGCGGCGACAACGCGGGCTATGACCCGCGTGCTGCTCAGCGATGCGCTGACGATCTCGCTGACGGTCCAGCCGACCGCCAGCGCCGCGCCCAGGAAACCGGCCACCACGGGAACCAGGTGTGCCAGTCGTTGCCCGAACAACGGCACGTACATGTCGACCATGGCCGAGGCCATCAGCAGCGCCATCGTCAGATAGATCCACTTCAGCGGACCGGAACCGAATGCGCCGGAAGGCAACACCGCGACTGACATCCGCCGATCCACCACCACGAACACCGCCACCAAGAGCACGCTGGCCGCAAGTAACCCCGCCGTCGCGACGTTGTTGTGTGGGACCTGGGCGACGCTGATCGTCAACGCGGCCGTCCCCAACAGCAGCAGCGACCACACCGGGATTTTCAGCGCCGGTGCAGCGCCGCCGGGATCGGCGCGGCCCGCGGGCAGCACCATCGGGACCAGTGCGGCGATCGCCGCGGTCAGCATCGCCACCGCACCGAACGCCCAACGCCACAGCCCGAACTGCGCGAAAAAGCCACCCGTGGCCGGCCCGACAATCGTTGCGACGCCCCACATCGCCGATACCAGTGCGGAAGCCCGGGTCCATAACCGTTGCGGCAGGGCGGCCCTGATCACGGCATAGCCCAGTCCCGCCAGTAGCCCGCCGGCCACCCCCTGCAAGGTCCGGCCTGCCAGCAGCGCCACCATATCCGGAGCCGCCGCGCACACCACGCTGCCGATCCCGAAGACCGCCAGTCCCAACACGTATGACGCACGCGCCCCGAATCGCCGCAGCGCCGCGCTGACCGTGGTGGCTGCCACCACCGAGCCGACCAGGTAAAGCGTTGTCACCCAGGCAAAGAGCCGTTCACCGCCGATCTCTGCGACGGTGCTCGGCAGCAGGCTGATGGTCAGGAATTCATTGATCGCGTACAGCGCCACCCCGCCGGCCAGCAATGTCGAGGTGCCCAAGTACCGGGGGCCCAGCAGCACACGCCAACTGCTGGCGGTTTCGGTCGCGCTCGTCGCGTCGGTCACGTGCACCACGGTATGGGCTCAACCGCAGTTGAGTTCAAGACGCCGACCTCGCGCGCGCATCGGCGGCCGATCATTTCAGACCGGCGGCGTCCATTCCGCGCAGTTCTTTCTTCAAGTCGGCGATCTCGTCGCGGAACCGGGCGGCCAGCTCGAATTGCAGGTCCCGCGCCGCGGCCATCATCTGCTCGGTGAGGTCCTTGATCAGGTCGGCCAGCTCGGCTCGCGGCATGCTCGCGGTGTCGCGACCCTCGAACACGCCGGCGCTGACCGCTCGTCCCGGCGCCCCCTGGGCCCGGCGGCCCCGCGACGCGTTCCGTCCGGACCCACCGATTTCGACGGTTTCGGTGTCATCGGCCTCGCGGTAGACCTGGTCGAGAATGTCGGCGATCTTCTTGCGCAGCGGCTGCGGGTCGATGCCGTTGGCCTCGTTGTAGGCGATCTGCTTGGCGCGCCGGCGTTCGGTCTCGTCGATCGCCTCTTTCATCGAGTCGGTCATCGTGTCGGCGTACATGTGCACTTCGCCGGACACGTTGCGGGCGGCGCGGCCGATGGTCTGGATCAGGCTGCGCGACGAGCGCAGGAACCCTTCCTTGTCGGCGTCGAGGATCGCGACCAGCGACACTTCGGGCAGGTCCAGACCCTCCCGGAGCAGGTTGATGCCGACCAGCACGTCGTAGTCACCGAGCCGCAGCTGTCGCAGCAGCTCCACGCGGCGCAACGTGTCGACCTCGGAGTGCAGGTAGCGCACCCGGATGCCCATTTCCAGCAGGTAATCGGTGAGGTCTTCGGCCATCTTCTTGGTCAGCGTCGTCACCAGCACGCGCTGGTCGACTTCGGTGCGTTTGCGGATCTCCCCGATGAGGTCGTCGATCTGACCCTTTGTGGGCTTGACGACGACCTTCGGATCGACCAGGCCGGTCGGCCGGATCACCTGCTCGACGAACTCCCCGCCGGACTGGCTGAGCTCGTACGGGCCCGGGGTTGCCGACAGGTACACCGTCTGGCCGATCCGGTCAGCGAATTCCTCCCAGGTCAGCGGCCGGTTATCGCACGCTGACGGTAACCGGAACCCGTACTCGACGAGGTTGCGCTTGCGGGACATGTCGCCCTCGTACATGCCCCCGATCTGCGGCACGGTCACATGCGACTCGTCGATGACGAGCAGGAAATCCTCCGGGAAGTAGTCGAGCAGCGTCGCCGGCGGCGAACCGGGCCCGCGACCATCGATGTGTCGCGAGTAGTTCTCGATGCCGGAGCAGAACCCGACCTGGCGCATCATCTCGATGTCGTAGTTGGTGCGCATCCGCAGCCGTTGCGCCTCCAGCAGCTTGCCCTGGCCCTCCAGTTCGGCCAGCCGCTCAGCGAGTTCGTCCTCGATCGTGGAGATCGCGCGGGCCATCCGCTCGGGACCGGCCACATAGTGGGTGGCCGGGAAGATGCGCAGCGAGTCGACCTTGCGGATCACGTCACCGGTCAGCGGATGCAGGTAGTACAGCGCCTCGATCTCGTCGCCGAAGTATTCGATGCGGACGGCCAATTCCTCGTAGGACGGAATGATCTCGACGGTGTCGCCGCGCACCCGGAACGAGCCACGCGTAAACGACAGGTCGTTGCGGGTGTACTGCACGTCGACCAGCAGCCGCAGCAGCCCGTCGCGGGGCACCTCGCTGCCCACCTTCAGCTCGACGGAGCGGTCCAGGTAGGACTGCGGTGTGCCCAGGCCGTAGATGCACGACACCGAGGCCACCACCACGACATCGCGCCGCGATAGCAGCGACGACGTCGCGGAGTGCCGCAGCCGCTCCACATCGTCATTGATCGAGCTGTCCTTTTCGATGTAGGTGTCGGTCTGCGCGATGTACGCCTCTGGCTGGTAGTAGTCGTAGTACGAGACGAAGTACTCGACGGCGTTGTGCGGCAACATCTCTCGAAGCTCGTTGGCCAACTGGGCGGCCAGCGTCTTGTTCGGCGCCATCACCAGCGTCGGGCGCTGCAGCCGCTCGATGAGCCATGCGGTGGTTGCCGACTTTCCGGTACCGGTGGCGCCCAGTAGCACCACGTCGTGCTCCCCCGCCTGAATTCGCCGCTCCAACTCTTCGATAGCCGCGGGCTGGTCGCCGGCCGGGTCATGCGGGCTGACCACCTCGAAGTGCCCGCCGACGCGCACCATGTCCTCGACAGGGCGGTATTCGGAGTGGGCGACGATCGGATGCTCGGTAGCGAAAGCCATGCCTACCAGGGTAGGCGGGACTACTGACACGTGCGGCGACGATGCCGCGCGCACGGAGGAGAAGCCGCACTACGACAAGTGTCATTGGTGCTGACGGGTCCACACCAGGGTTCCGGGATCGCATTGGATCAGGTACCCGTCGTCCGACTTCGACATGGCGAAGACGGGGACATTCGACTCATTGCACGAGGTCCCGGTGGAATGCACGCCGGTCGTGGCGGGCGCTTTGTCCCAGGTGTTGGATTCGCAAACGATCTGGGTATTGGCGGTGGAGTCGTACGCGAGCTTGTCGACGTCGCTGCACACGCCACCGAGCACCGGCGCAGACGATGCCGTGGCGGGAACAGCCGTGTTGGCGGAAGCCTGCGCGGGGTCGGCCGTGGCGACACCCGAAGGAACATCGCCGACCCGTGTCGCCACGACGGGAATCCGCAGCGTCGCCCCTTGCGCGCCACATTCATTACTCTGCACGGTCTGTGTTTGCGCGCCGTGCAGCGTGCCGTCGGGTTGTGGTGTCAACGACCACACCACGGTTTCGGACTGCGTCGCTGTCTGCGTTCCGTGTGCTGCGCGGCACTGCGTCTGTAGTTCTCGGGGCGCGCTCTGCCAGTGCCCGTCGACGAAATGCAGAACGCCGGTGTTGCCGGTGCCGGTGGCCTTTGCCGCTTGGTGACTGACGTTGTCCAGCTTGGTCCCAGTGGCCGCGCACCCGGTGGGCGTGCACGCGGAATTGAAGGCCCACCAACTGGTTTGCGCGCCGTTGTTCGGGATAACGCCGTTGGATGACTGCTTTGCACGGTCGTAGTCCAACCGATAGGCACCGTCGAGTACCGGATGGGCGGCGGAAGGGCTTGAACCGGGCAACACCGCGGACGCCGAGGACGTCGCATTGAAGCGAGCTGGTGACGCGGGGTTCGGCTGGGGCGGGTTATCCCAGGAGAAAAACGAAACGGCCCAGGTGATGATCAACGCGATGACCAGCGTGACGGCCGTCGCCGCGGCGATGCCGGTCTTGACCGACAACCTGCGGCCGACCTTCACCGAGGCGGCGCTGCGCTGTCGCAGGGCGCCACGACGGCGAGAAACTTTGTCGTTGAAGGCGGCCGCAAAATCGCGACACCGATCGAATCGGTCGGCGGGATCCTTTGCGAGGGCTTTGAAGAACACATCATCGAGGCGGGCCAGATCGCGGCGGTGGTCGCTGAGCCTGGGCGGAGCCGCGTGCAGATGCTGCCCGATCACGGCGACCGGGTTGGAATGCCGATACGGCGGCACACCGGTCAGCAGGTGAAATGCGGTGGCGGCCAGCGCATACTGATCGGCCCGCCCGTCGATGTTGCCCCCGACCAACTGCTCGGGGGCGGCGTAGGCAACCGTTCCCACCGCGACGTTGGTCTCGGTGATTCCGCTGATATCAGCGAGTTGACGCGCAACCCCGAAGTCCGCCAACAAGATCCGTCGTTCGTCATCCTCGGGATGGGTGACCAGGATGTTGGCAGGTTTCACGTCGCGGTGCAGCATCCCCCGCACGTGGGCGTAGTCGAGTGCACCCGCGACCGCATCGATGATCGCGCCGACGTCGTGTTCGGACATGCCGTTGCTGTAACGCTCTTTCACCAGTCGGGCTGCGTCGGTGCCTTCGACGTAGTCCATCGCGATCCAGAGTTGGCCCTGGAATTCACCGCGATCGTGCACCGCGACGATATGCGGGTGAAAGAGCGTCGCGGCCAGATCCGCTTCCCGGTTGAATCGCTCACGGAATTCGTCGTCCGCCGTCATTCCCTTCGTCAGGACTTTCAGCGCATCGCGACGCGGCAAGCGCGGGTGCTTGGCGAGATAGACGTCGGCCATCCCACCGGAGCCCAACGGACGCAAGATCGAGTAGCCGGCAAAGGCGGTACGGTTCCCCATCCCGATGGACGGGACGCTTGCCTGGCCATGTTCTGCGCCTACGGCCTCGCCGCGATTCGGCACCGATCTGATCAGCGGCACTCGGTGAAGAAGGTCGGTGACGGCCAAATGCGGGAGCGATTCGTAGCCGCGGCGCAGCACATTACGCACGCGCTGCTGCGCGCTTGCCGGTCGCCGGTCGACATCCCAGCGTTCCGTGGTGTTGTTCGTCTCCTCATCCATTTTTCGTCACCCCCTCCTATCGTCAAACACGCTGCGCGCAGCGGCGCGGACCCAATGATCGGCGTCAAGGGTCCCGCGGAAAGGTTTGCACGCCAGACGCTTTCAGACTGTCAACCACCGGCGCCGTGTCGGCCGAAGCCGGGCTAAACGCGGACGCAGGCAGTTTACTCACTCCTCGCATGATGCCCGCCGATGCGGTTGCCCGTGTTGGTGCCGATTATGAAACAGCTATGAATCGGCGTCTGGCCTGCTCAGAGCGGGCTCACAGAGCCGACCAGCACGAAACATAGCGAAGTCATAGCTGCGCCGGTGGAAGCTTGCATGCAAGGCAGCCGATACTGAAGTGGTGAGTCGATCATCCCCGCCCATGCTGACCATTTGGCACGATGGGTCGCAACGTACGTTTACCGTAGGCCATGACGTGGTCATCGGACGCGACGAGGATGCCGATATCCGGATCGTCGATCCGCGGATATCCCGCGAGCATCTGATCCTCCGCTTCGAACAGGGCAAGTGGCTGGCGATCGACAACGGCTCAGTGAACGGAACCTTCGTCAATGGCTACCGCAGGCCGGTGATCGACATCCACCACGGCCAGAGCATCAACATCGGTAATGCCGGCGGACCGCAGCTGAGCTTCGAGGTCGGACAGCATCGGGGACGGGCGGGTCGGCCGCCGGGGGCCGGGTCGCCGCGGGACACCGAGCCGTCCACCATCTCGTGGTCGACGCCTCCCCCGCCCGGCCAGCCGCGTCCACAGCCACCGGGCCCGGCGGGCGGCTCGCGGAGGGACGGCCGCAGGCCCCCGCAATCGCCAGCGCCGCGACAGCCTCCGGCTCCGCATCCGCGAAACACGCCCTCACAGCCGGTGTACGAACAGCCGACCGACGTGCATGTATCTCGGCGGCCGCCGACCCCGCCGCCCGCCGAAATCACTGTGGTCAACGCGGGTTCGGCGCCACCGCCACAAGTGGTGGCACCGACCGAGATGACCGTCGTCGGCGCGCGGTCCGGCGACGTCTCGAATCTTGCGACGCGGTTCGTGAAGTTCCTGTCGCAGCGATCGGTGGCGCCGGCGAAACAGGCCGGTTCGGTCACCATCGGCCGTGCCAGCGACAACGACATCGTCGTTGCCGACGTGCTGGCCTCCCGTCACCACGCGACCTTGGTTCTCACGCCGCTGGGCACCGAGATCCAGGACCGCAGCAGCAATGGGACGTTCGTCAACGGCACCCGGGTTGGTTCGGCGGTCCTGGGCGAAGGTGACGTCGTCACCATCGGCAACGTCGACCTGGTCGTCAGCGGCGGCATGTTGGTTCCCCGCAGCGAAACCGAAACCCGCACCGGCGGTCTGGAGGTACGCGGCGTCGAGTACGTCGTAGACAACGGCAAACAATTGCTGGACAACATCTCGCTGACGGCGCGTCCCGGAACGCTGACCGCCGTGATTGGCGGGTCGGGTGCCGGCAAGAGCACGCTGGCCAGGTTGATCGCCGGCTACACCACGCCGAGCTCCGGCTCGGTCACCTTCGAGGGCCACGACGTCCACGCCGAATACGCGTCGCTGCGCAGCCGGATCGGCATGGTCCCCCAAGACGACGTCGTGCACCGGCAACTCACGGTGAACCAGGCGCTGGGCTACGCCGCCGAACTGCGGCTGCCGCCCGACACCACGAAGGCCGACCGCGCCAAGGTCGTCAACGGCGTACTCAGAGAACTCGACCTGACCAAGCACGCCGATACCCGGGTCGACAAGCTGTCCGGCGGTCAGCGCAAACGGGCGTCGGTCGCACTCGAGCTGCTGACCGGACCGTCCCTGCTGATCCTCGACGAGCCGACGTCGGGTCTGGATCCGGCGCTGGACCACCAGGTCATGACGATGCTGCGCCGACTGGCCGACGCCGGCCGGGTGGTCATCGTGGTGACGCACATGCTGTCCTACCTCGACACCTGCGACCAGCTGCTGTTGGTGGCCCCGGGCGGCAAGACGGCGTATTGCGGCCCGCCGGACCAGATCGGTGATGCGATGGGCACCACCAACTGGGCCAAAATCTTCAGCCAGGTGGGAGCCGACCCGGAGGAGGCCAACCGCCGCTTCCTCGAGCGCGACCAAGGCCCGCCGCCCGCACCGACGGACCAGCCGGCCGACCTGGGCAAACCGGTTCACACCAGCCTGCGGCGCCAGATTTCGACGATCGCGCGCCGGCAGGTGCGGCTGGTGGTGGCCGACCGCGCCTATTTCGTGTTCCTGGCCTTGTTGCCATTCATCCTGGGTGCGCTGTCGCTGACCGTTCCCGGGTCGAGCGGATTCGGGGTGCCCGCGCCGCACGCGGGCACCCCGGACGAATCCGCTCAGATCCTGGCCCTGTTGCTGCCGGCGGCGGCCTTCATGGGTACCGCGTTGACGATCCGCGACCTGGTCGGCGAGCGCGCCGTCTTCCAGCGCGAGCAGGCTGTTGGCCTGTCGACGACGGCCTACCTGCTCGCCAAGACCGCGGTGTTCTGCGGCTTCGCGATCCTGCAGTCGGCGATCATCACCGCGATCGTGATGATCGGCAAGGGCATACCGACCCGAGGAGCGGTATTACTTGGACACTCCAACCTCGCGGCCACCGTCGAGCTGTTCGCGACGGTCGCCGCAACGTGTGTCGCCTCGGCAATCCTCGGCCTGGCCATCTCGTCGTTGGTTCGGTCCAGCGATCAGATCATGCCGCTGTTTGTGGTGGCGGTGATGGCCCAGCTCGTGCTGTGCGGCGGGATGGTCCCGGTGACCGGCCGGCTGGGGCTCGACCAGCTGTCTTGGCTGATGCCGGCGCGCTGGGGCTACGCGGCGGCGTCGTCGACGGTCGACGTGCGGCACCTGGTGCCCGGTTCGCTGCTCCCCCAAGACCGGTTCTGGCAGCACACGCGGAAAGTCTGGCTGTTCGACATGGGCATGCTGGCCACGCTGGCGGTGTTCTACGCCGGCTTTGTACGCTGGAAGATCCGGCTCCGCCGCTGATTTCGGTCAGGTGACGTCATCCATCCACCCAAGCGCGAGACGTTCGACCTCAACGCCCGCACCAACACCGATCCGAAAGGCATCGTGCGGGCGGTCGATGACTACGTTGTGCATCCGTGGGGCCTCTACCTGGCCCGCCCGACGCCCGGCCGCAAGCAGTTCCACTACCTCGAGTCGTGGTTGCTGCCCTCGCTGGGTTTGCGGGCGACCATCTTTCATTTCAACCCCGGCCACGAACGCGATCACGACTATTACCTCGACGTCGGCGAATACACGCCCGGTCCATCCGTGTGGCGTTCCGAAGACCACTACCTCGATCTCGAGGTCCGCACCAACGCCGGGGTGGATTTGGCCGACGTCGACGAGCTGTTGGACGCGGTTCGTCATGGCCTGCTGACGCCCCAGGTGGGCGAGCAGGCGATACGGCGGGCGGTCGGGGCCGTCGACGGTCTGTCCCGACACGGTTACGACCTACAGCGTTGGCTCGCCACCGAGGGCATGCAGCTGGTATGGAGGTGAAGATCGTAACCTGTTGCAGTACAACGGATTTAGACCGCAAGCAAGCGCTCGAAGAACTCCCGGTAGTGCATCAGGGCCAGGCGTAGGTCCTCGGTGGAGGCCTCCTCACCGCGATTCCACTGCTCTTCCAGATGCGACCGCGTCTCGGCGAATCCAGCCGTGAGCTGCTCGACCAGATCGGAGACCAAGCCGTCCGCCTTCTGGACGCACTCTTTGGGATCATCGACGAAGGCCGCCTGAACGCCGGCCCATCGACCACGCAGCTCAGCGAGATTGTCGCCGGCAAAAAGCACTCCGGCTGCCGACGATTCGTGTTCTGCCGTGGCTGTCGACGATTCGTGTTCTGCCCTCGACGGCTCCACACCGGGATCCTCGGCACTGGGTGCCGCTGTGTCGGTAACCGGTGCCGGTTCGGGCGCAACGGCTGTGCTCTCGTCGTCCGTCGCCGGCGCGTCCGACACGCGGATCGGGGTCTCATCGTGCGAATCGGTCACTGTTTGTTGTTCATGCGTGGTCATGGGCTTGCTCCTGCGATTCGGTCTTGTCGGTCTTGTCGGTCTCCAGCAACGTCTCGAACAGCGCCCGGTAGTGCACGAACGCCTCCCGCTGCTGCTCGGTGTTGGCGTGCTGCTGCGAGATATGGACACCGTGGGCGGCTCGGTAGTTCTCGACAATCTGCGGGTGGTCCACCGAGATGTCTGCGGCCCGCTGGTCGAAATCGTCGACGGGATAACCGCGTTGACGCATCACCTCGGTTACCAAACGGTCGGCGACACCGACAGCCGTTGCGGGGTTGTCCACAAACTCGGCCTGTACCTTTTGCCAGCGGCCGGCGAAATCCGAAAGCGCCGAGGGCGTCAACGGAACGATGTCGAGCTTGCCATGCTCGCGTTCTCGCGTAGTGAGTTCCCGAACGGCACCTTTCTCGCTTCCGGTGTCGGATACCAGCCGCTCGTACTCACCGCCGTAGTGCTGTTTGAGCCGCTTCGTTTTGATGCGAAAGCTGATCATGCTTATTGCGACAATCGCCGCGACAACCACCAGGACGGCGGCGGCAGCGATGCAGATCCATTCCCAAGTGGGCATAACAGACTCCTTTCTGACTTACGTCTAATAACCCGAACGGAGCGTTCGCAAACCTCTTTTTGTGATTTGTGGCATAACGAGTGATGTTGAGCGGACGTGTTTTCCGGCAGTTCAGAAGTAGTGCCGACGGCCGCCGATGGCCCGTCCGGTGCTGCCCAGGATTGCCAGGATTGCGCCGACGACGAGCAACAGGATTCCAAAGGTCCACAGGATGGAGATCTTGAGTAGAAATCCCGCGACTAGCAAGACGATGCCCAGAATGATCATGTTTTAGCCTTCCTCAGATGATGGTTGACGGATGTTCGGGTCGGTCGGCCCGAGACCAGTCGACCACCCGTAAGGGAGGTAGCAATACACCCCTAGGGAGGTAATCTCCTTGGCATGCCACAACCATCTCGCGCGCCGATCACCGTCGCGCTCGTCGACGACTATGACGTTGTCGTCAAGGGCGTGGCCAACATGCTGCAGCCGTATCGCGACCGCGTAGTGATCGCGGAACTGGACTCCACCATGTCCGTCAAAGATGCGGTCGACATCGTGCTGTACGACTCATTCGCCCAACCCGAATCCGATCACGAAGAGATCGGGGTACTGGTGGCTAATCCGCGGGCACGCCGAGTTGTGGTCTACACCTGGAACTTTCACCCCGAACTCGTTCAAAGCGCGCAAAGCCACGGCGCCCAGGGGTATCTGTCGAAGACCCTGCCCGCGCGCGAGCTGGTCGCGGCCTTGGAGGCCGTGCATGCCGGTGAAGTGGTCGTCAGCGACGTAGGAGCACGAGCACGTAGCGCACCCGGGCTGGACTGGCCCGGCCGCGGTGAAGGCCTCAGCGAACGCGAGGCGGAGATTCTGGCATTGATCACCCAGGGCATGAGCAACGCCGACGTCGCGCGGCTGACGTACCTGAGCCCAAACACTGTGAAGTCCTACATTCGGACGATCTATCGCAAGCTGGGTGTGAGCAGTCGCACTCAAGCCGTGCTATGGGGTGTGAACCACGGGTTCACGCCCGACCACCACCGCATCGAGCACTGGCGCGGCGGTCCCTAGCGTCTCCCTCCGCGGAAGCGGATAACCCTCCAGGCGGCCGCATGCTCGTCAGTTGGCGTGACTGCAATAACGTTTGCCGGCAACTGCAATAACGTTTGCCGGCAACGAAGTACCCGCCCAAAACGCGTCGCGTAATCTCTGCTGTCATGAGCTCCACCATGCACATATGGATCGCAATCGCCGCTTTGGCCGGCGCCGCGATCAGCTCGCAGTTAACTCCAGCGACCGCTCGGGCCGACCTGCACAACATCACCTACAAGGCCCGCGTCGACGGAGTGGCCCCCGGCAGCCAAGCCACCTTCGTGACCAACGTCAACCAAACGAACGCCGCCGCGTTGAGCTCGATGCCGGGCAGCGCGTTCGAGGCCAACGCGGTACTGGCCGATCCCAATCAAGCCGGCATGCAAGTGTCGGTCCGTTGGCCTTATGCGGCGAACGTGCATTGCGAGATCGACGTGGACGACAACGTCGTCGCGCAAGTCGATCATTTCGTCCAGCCGGCCGCAGGGAGCTCCGACCCGATGAACGGTGTGCTGCCCTGCGGCGCACCGCTGCCTAACCCGTAGGCCTACGGCCGCCAGCCTGCGCTGTCGGCCCAGTCCCACGCTCGGCCGTATGCCTCGCGGAACCACGGCTCCTTGACACCGAGATAACGCTTGATGTCTCCGTCCGGGGATGCTTCCTGCGCCGCGCGGCGCTTGACGGCCAGGTACTCGTCGCGGACGTCGGGGTTGGCGTTCAGCCAGTCGACAAAAAGTAGGGCGAATTGCTGATTGGGCCAGTCGGCCACCCGTAGGTGGACGAATGTCGGGCGGCCCGGATCTGCCGACGCGAAAAGCCGCTTGTCCCACAGCGTCGCATCGTCGCTGTGGTCGAAGCGTTCCGCGGTGCTGCGTGCGCCGCGCTTAACGACGTCGCTGGTGACGTCCTCGATGCGTGGGTAACCCGCGGACCGTAACGCGGCGGCGAGTTCGTCGGCCGCAGTGAGCGATTCGACGGTGACTTGAATGTCGATGGCGTCCTTGGCGTCCAGCCCCGGAACCGCGGTGGAACCGATGTGGTCGACACGCAACGCCTTTGCCCCACAAGCGGTCTTGAGGCGGGCGACGATGCGCGCAGCCTGGTCGGGCCAGGCCGGGTCGGCAGCCACCAGCCGGGCAGGCGGACGAACAACGTGGCCGGCGCTGAGGTTGGCGGCGAACGGCGTGATGCGGTCGTCCCACACCTCACGTGCACGCTTGGTCAGCGCCTCCGGAGTACCCGAATTGTCCAGCCAGACATCGGCGACGGCGCGACGCTGCTCGTCAGTGGCCTGCGCCGCGATGCGGGCGCGAGCATCGTCCTCGGCCATACCGCGTTGTCCGACCAGCCTCGCCACGCGCAGTTCCGCGTCGGCAGAAACCACGACAACCAACGGGAACATCGGGGCCATCCCGGATTCCACCAACAGTGGAATGTCTTCCACCACAACCGAATCTTCCGGTACGGCGGCGATCAGCTCGGCGCGACGCTTACCCACCAGGGGATGAACGATGCTGTTGAGCGTCGCGCGGGTCTCGTCGCTGGTGAATGCCTTGGCGGCCAACGCCGGACGGTTCAACGCGCCGTCAGGCAGCAGAATGTCGTCACCAAACGCGTCGACGAGCGCGGCCAGTCCCTCGGTGCCGGGCTCGACCACTTCGCGCGCGATCACGTCGCCGTCGACAACGACCCCGCCGCACTGCGAAAACGTGGTCGAAACCGCCGACTTACCGGCGCCGATGCCGCCGGTCAGCCCGATCCGAAGCATCGACAGCTACGCCGTCGGGTTAGGCGCTACCGGCGAGCTTCTCCCGCAGCGCGGCGAGTTGCGCGTCGCTGGCCAGCGAGCCACCCTGCGGCTCTTCACTCGACGAGCCGTTGGCCTGCGGCCGCTGGTCAGCTTCGGCCTCGGCCGCGGCGAACTTCTCCATCTGCGCGGTGTGCATCTTGTGCCGGCGCTCGGCCTCGGCGTAGCGAGATTCCCATTCGGTGCGCTGCACGTCGAAATCCTCGAGCCACTCGTTGGTTTCGGCGTCGAAACCCTCCGGGAAGATGTAGTTGCCCTGCTCGTCATAGCTGTCGGCCATGCCGTACTTGGCCGGGTCGAATTCCTCGGTGTAGTCCTCGTTGGCCTGCTTGAGCGACAACGAGATACGGCGACGCTCCAGGTCGATGTCGATGACCTTGACCATCGCGTCGTCGCCGACGGCGACCACCTGGTCGGGCACCTCCACGTGACGCTCGGCCAGCTCGGAGATGTGCACCAGGCCCTCGATGCCCTCCTCGACGCGGACGAACGCACCGAACGGCACCAGTTTGGTGACCTTGCCGGGCACGATCTGGCCGATCGCGTGGGTGCGGGCGAAGTGCCGCCACGGGTCTTCCTGAGTCGCCTTGAGCGACAAAGAAACCCGCTCGCGGTCCATGTCGACGTCGAGCACCTCGACGGTGACCTCGTCGCCGACCTGAACCACCTCGGAGGGGTGGTCGATGTGCTTCCAGGACAGCTCGGAGACGTGCACCAGACCGTCGACGCCACCGAGATCGACGAACGCGCCGAAGTTGACGATCGAGGACACCACACCCTTGCGGATGGCGCCCTTCTGCAGCTGGTTGAGGAACTCGCTGCGGACCTCGGACTGGGTCTGCTCGAGCCAGGCGCGGCGGGACAGCACCACGTTGTTGCGGTTCTTGTCCAGCTCGATGATCTTGGCTTCGATCTCCTTGCCGATGTACGGCTGCAGATCGCGGACGCGTCGCATCTCGACCAGCGAGGCGGGCAGGAAGCCGCGCAGCCCGATGTCGAGGATCAGGCCGCCCTTGACGACCTCGATGACGGTGCCCTTGACGGCCTCGTCCTTCTCCTTGAGCGCCTCGATGGTGCCCCAGGCGCGCTCGTACTGCGCGCGCTTCTTGGACAGGATCAGGCGACCCTCTTTGTCCTCCTTGGTGAGGACCAGGGCCTCGACCTCATCGCCGACGGTTACGACCTCGTTGGGGTCGACGTCGTGCTTGATGGAGAGTTCGCGGGCGGGGATTACCCCTTCGGTTTTGTAGCCGATGTCGAGGAGCACCTCGTCCCGGTCCACTTTGACGATCGTCCCTTCGACGATGTCGCCATCGTTGAAGTACTTGATCGTTTTGTCTATTGCGGCGAGAAAGTCCTCGCTCGAGCCTATGTCGTTGACGGCTACTTGCGGCGAGGTGACGGTGGGACTCGGCATATTGTTGGGTTGCTCCGGACAGGTTGGGGTCGTAGGGATAAAGCGGGTTCTGTTCGATCGCCCTGCTCCTCCGCATCGCGCTGCGCTCTGCATCGTCGCCGGACTACTCCGTCGAGGCTACTCGACTGTGCACACGCTGGCCAAACTCGCCTCATCTGGGCCGAGCGTCAAATCACCCCGAAAAAATCACCGAAATTCTTGCCACGGGTTCGCGCAAGTCGTTGTCGGCCGCTAATGGGCGGCGGAGTCCCAGCTGCGGCCATAGCCCACCGAGACCTCCAGCGGCACGTCAAGCGGGTATGCGCCGCCCATTTTCTCGCGCACCAACGACTCAAGCCGCTCCCGCTCACCGTCGGCCACTTCGAACAACAGTTCGTCGTGGACCTGGAGCAACATCCGCGACGCCAGCCCGGTCGTCTTGAGCGCCTTGTCGACCTCGATCATGGCCACCTTGATGATGTCGGCCGC
>NZ_DATFZD010000129.1:0-6549 GCF_035314665.1 Mycobacterium sp.
AGGATCAGCGCATCCTTCTCCGCATGGGATAGTTTGCTGAGGTCGGGGGTGCTGCTCACCCCCGCTTTAGAATCGACTCACTCGTTACCGCGTCAAGCAAAATCTTGCGGATGCCCGCCGAGGCCGGGTTGAGCAGTTACAAAGCAAACTCAGTGACATACGTGCCGGCTGACCAGGCTTGCTGCGGGTCAGTCTATTCGGGGCATGCATGTCCCAATGACCCGCGCCGCCTTTGGCGTCGTGCGGCGCGGTACCGATCTCTGATCGGCCTCATAGGAGTTGCATGATGAAAAGAACTGCACTCGCACTGGTTATTGACGGCCAGTGTCGGCGCCAGCGGATGCGACACACCGGCGAACCATTCGCAATGCCGCCACTCCCTGCCACAACCGGGTATCCAGGCCTGATCGGCCACGGGAGGCCTGGACATGGACCGCCGTCGTCGATGCCGTCCGATGGTGTGATCACCGTCTATACCCGAACACCGAATGCCCAGGTCCCGCCTACGCCGCCGCTCGCGCGCCGGCTTGACGCCTGAACCACAATTTCGCCCGCGGCCGCTTTGCAAGCCGCATCCCCATCACACAAGAGGTTTCACATGGCCCAGATGACGAATATCGAGACTGCGACCATTCCAGGCACGCGGTTAAGTGCATCCCGCATAGCGCTTGGCACGTGGGCAATCGGCGGCTGGATGTGGGGCGGTACCGACGATGCCCGGGCCATCGCCACCATAAGATCGGCGGTCGACCGAGGCATATCGCTGATCGACACCGCTCCAGCATATGGCTTCGGTCACGCGGAGGAGCTTGTAGGGAGGGCGTTGTCCGAAGCCGGAGCACGCCACAAAGTCGTTATTGCGACGAAGGTCGGGTTGGACTGGCACGATGGCAACGTGTTCCGCAACGCCGGCCGCGCGCGCATCATTAAGGAGGTTGAGGACTCGCTGCGACGCCTACGCACCGACGTCATCGACGTCTACCAGGTGCATTGGCCCGATCCGATGGTACCGATCCAGGAAACCGCCGAGGCGATGCTCGATCTCTATCGCGCGGGAAAGATTCGCGCGATCGGCGTGAGTAATTTTAGCGTCGAACAGATGGAAGTGTTTCGCACAGTCGCGCCATTGCACACGGCGCAACCACCCTTCAATCTCTTCGAGCGTGACAGTGCCGCTGCGATGCTTCCGTATTGCCGGGACAGGGGCATTGCCACTCTGGCGTACGGCCCGCTGTGTCGTGGCTTGCTGTCGGGGCGGATCACACGCAACACAGATTTCGTTGGCGATGATCTCCGGCTGGCGGACCCGAAATTCCAGGAGCCACGCCTCCATCAATATGTGGCAGCCGTGGAGCAGCTCGACCGCTTTGCACGAGCGAATTATGGCAAGCGCGTGATCCATCTGGCGATGCGATGGGTCCTGGACCGCGATGGGATCACTTTCGCACTCTGGGGCGCCCGCCGACCGGAACAACTGGACGCGACAGCGGAGATAGCCGGTTGGAAGATCGATGCCGATGCCATGGCCGAGATCGACCGAATTGTCGCCTCGTGCGTCAAGAACCCGGTTGGACCCGAATTTATGGCACCCCCTGATCGGCTGGCTGCCTAGGCGAGAAAGGACGCGTATTGGGGTTCAGGACCTGATTGTCACGCAGGACGGTCGCTTTATTCAACTGATGCATACATCGATGCTCAATCGCCAGGCTGCATAAGTGTAGCGCCAACATTAGGTCAGAGTGACAAGACCGGCCAAGCCAGGCCGGTCTGCGCCCTTCGATGCGTCTGCCGCAGGCCCGACCGTTCCGAAACGATACCGAGATCACGGACCGAGCATCGGCTCGACCGGTCCTGACCAAGTTCTGGGAGTGATTGCACATGTGGATCGTCAAGGTTGCACTCAACCGCCCCTACACCTTCGTCGTACTGGCGCTGCTGATCCTGATCATGAGCCCACTGGTGATCCTGAGGACACCCACGGACATCTTTCCGAATATCAATATTCCGGTCATCGCGGTGGGCTATACATTCACCGGGCTGAATCCCGAGGAGGTCGAAGGCCGGCTTACCACCCCCTTCGAGCGGTCGCTGACGGCGCTCGTCGACAACATCCAGCACATCGAGTCGACCAGCTACAACGGCCAAGCCATCATCAAGATCTTCCTGCAGCCGGGCACCAGCCTCGACACAGCCAATGCACAGGTTACCGCCGCTGCCCAAGCGACGTTGCGGCAATTGCCGCCCGGCACGGAGCCGCCGCTGGTCCTCGACTTCAGCGCCTCCAGTGTGCCGATCCTGCAACTCGGCTTATCCGGCCAGGGATTATCGGAGCAACAGCTCAATGACCTCGGCCTGAATTTCCTGCGCACCCAGTTGGTCACCGTACCCGGTGCGGTGGTCCCGTACCCGTACGGTGGCAAGCAGCGCCAGGTGATGATCAACTTTAACCCGGCCCTGCTGCAAGCAAAGGGACTCTCACCCGCCGATGTTCTAACCGCCGTGGCGGCGCAATACCTTGTACTGCCCTCGGGCACCGCGAAGATCTCGCAGTTCGAATATGACGTGCGCACCAACGCGACCACGCGCACGGTCCAGCAACTCAACGATCTGCCGATCAAGACGATCGGCAACGCCACCATCTATCTGCGCGATGTCGCCACCGTCAGCGACGGGTTCGCGCCGCAGACCAACGTCGTGCGCCAGAACGGCCAGCGCGGCGTCCTGGTGAGTATCCTGAAAGCTGGCAACGCCTCCACCATCGACGTGGTCACCGGCATTCGTGCCATGCTGCCGCGCGTCGCACAGACGTTGCCGCCGCAATTGCAAATAAAACCGGTCGCCGACCAGTCGATCTTCGTCAAGGCCGCCGTCGGCGGCGTGATCCGCGAAGCGGTGATCGCCGCCTGCCTGACCGCGCTGATGATCCTGCTCTTTCTCGGCAGTTGGCGCAGCACCATCATCATCGCGGTTTCCATTCCGCTGTCGATCCTCAGCTCGGTGATGGTGCTCAGCGTCCTTGGTCAGACCATCAACATCATGACGCTCGGCGGATTGGCGCTCGCTGTCGGCATTCTGGTGGACGACGCGACGGTCACGATCGAGAACATGGAGCGCTAACTGGAGGAGCGGCAGCCGCTGCGGGGCGCCATCCTCACCGGCGCGTCGCAGATCGCGGTTCCCGCCCTGGTCTCGACGTTGTGCATCTGCATCGTGTTCGTGCCGATGTTCCTGTTGAACGGCGTCGCCCGCTATCTGTTCGTGCCGCTGGCTGAGGCGGTGGTCTTCGCGATGCTCGCCTCGTATGTGCTTTCGCGCACGCTGGTGCCGACGATGGCAATGTATCTCCTGCGGGCGAAGCCGCACGGCGCCAGGCGCTCGCGCAATCCGCTGGTGTGGTTCCAGCTTGGGTTCGAACGCCGCTTCGAGCAGTTGCGTCACGCCTATCGCGACGCGCTCACCCTGCTCGTGCAACGCCGTGCCCTATTCATCCCGGGCTTCATGCTGTGCTGCGTCGCGACCTTCCTGCTGGTACCGTGGCTCGGCCAGGATTTCTTCCCCAATACGGACAGCGGGCAGTTCATCCTGCACATGCGCGCAAAGACCGGAACTCGCATCGAGGAGACCGCGCGGCTTGCCGACCTGGCCGAGGACGTCATCCGACACTCCATCCCGCCGCGCGAGATGGACACGATCCTCGACAATATCGGGCTGCCCTACAGCACCATCAACCTGACCCACATGTCCTCAGGCGTGATCGGCGCGGCCGACGCCGATATCATGGTGTCGCTCACGCCCGGTCACCGGCCGACCGCGCGCTACGTCGGCGAGATCCGCCGTGAGCTGGCGCGCAAATTTCCCGGCGTGACGTTCTATTCCCTGCCGGCCGACATCATCACACAGATCCTCAACTTCGGCGTGCCATCGCCGATCGACATCCAGATCGACGGCAACGACATCCTGGCCAACCGCGCTGTCGCCGACCGTATCCTCGAGCAAGTACGCTTGGTTCCCGGCGTCGTCGATGCGCGAATTCAGCAACAATTCGACTACCCGGATTTCGAGGTCGATGTCGACCGTACCAGGGCGCAGCAGAACGGCCTGACCGAGCATGACGTGGCGACCAGCGTGCTGGATACGCTGAGCGGCAGTTTCCAGACTGCACCGCAGTTCTTCCTGAACCGGCAGAACGGCGTGAACTACAACGTCTCCGCTCAGGCACCTCAATACGACATCCAATCCTTTCGCGATCTGCAGAACATCCCGGTCACCGGACCCGCGGAAACCGGGCCGACAATCGTCGCCAACGTCGCCACCATCAAGCGGTCGCAGGAGATGGCCGCGGTCGACGAGTACAACCTCCGGCGGGTGATCGACATCTACACCAACGTGCAGGGGCGCGATCTTGGCGCGGTCGGCCGTGATATCGGGCGGATCGTCGATGCCAACCGCGGCCACCTGCCACGCGGCAGCTTCATCGCGGTCAAGGGTCAGCTGGAGACAATGCAGGACGCCTATGCGAGCTTGGCAGTCGGTCTCGGCTTTTCGATCCTGCTCGTCTATTTGCTGATCGTGGTGAATTTCCAGTCCTGGCTGGACCCGTTCATTATCATCACCGCGCTGCCGGCGGCGTTGGCCGGGATCGTCTTGTGCCTGTTCTTAACTGGGACGACGCTGAGCGTGCCGGCGCTGATGGGCGCGATCATGTGTATGGGCGTTGCCACCGCCAACAGCATCCTGATGGTGTCGTTCGCCCGCGAGCACCTGGCCGAGCACGGCGATTCGGTGCGGGCTGCGGTCGAGGCAGGCTTCACCCGCTTTCGGCCGGTGCTGATGACCGCATCGGCGATGATCATCGGCATGGTGCCAATGGCGCTCGGCGCCGGTGACGGCGGAGAGCAGAACGCGCCGCTCGGCCGCGCCGTCATTGGTGGCCTGCTACTGGCGACCGTCGCCACGCTGGTCTTCGTTCCCACGGTCTTCTCCCTGCTGCATGCCAGGCGCTCGCCCGGGCCGATTGCAGGATCCGACGCCTCAACCAATGCAGAATGAGGAGTTTGACGACATGATGCTCAAGGACCCGGAAACTCGACACCTCGCAATACCTGAGGTCGAGCGAAGCGCATGGCCGGCAAGGCGGCGCAGCACGTCGGCGCTGTTGACGGTAGCAGCGGCGGCCGCGCTGCTCGGTGCCGGCATTTACAGCGGCATACACGATCGCGAGCACGCTGAGGCCGCGCTTGCCGCCGAGACCACGGCGGCGGCTTCGCCGGTGGTCGAGGTGGTACATCCGCAGGGTGACGCGCCAGACCTGGCGCTGGTGCTGCCGGGCCAAACCACCGCCTTCATCGACACGCCGATCTACGCCCGCACCAGCGGCTATCTGAAGGCCTGGAACTACGATATCGGCGCGCATGTCCACAAGGGCGATCTGTTGGCCCGGATCGAAGCCCCGGAAGTCGACCAGCAACTCGCTCAGGCGCGCGCGCAATTGGTGCAGATGCAGGCGGCGATCGCGCAGTCGCAGGCGAACGAGGAACTCGCCAGGGTGACGACCAGTCGCTCCTCGGTATTGGTTAGCCAGGGCTGGACCAGTCATCAGCAGGGCGACCAGGATCGGCTGACTTACGCTAGCAGCATCGCCGCCGTTGCCGTGGCGCGCGCCAATCTGCAGGCACAGCAGGCGCAGGTGGACCGACTGGAAGAGCTGACCGGCTTCGAGCGTGCGGTCGCCCCATTCGACGGCATCGTCACTGCGCGAAATACCGACGTCGGATCCCTGATCAATGCGGGGGCCGGTGGGCCGGCCCAAGAACTCTTTCACATGACGGCAACCGAGACGCTGCGTATCTTCGTCGCGGTGCCTGAGCTCTATGTTCCCGCCATGCACGCGGGCGAGGCGGCCGCGGTGACGCTCGATGAATATCCAGGGCAGGTCTTCCACGGAACACTGTTGCGCACCGACAACGCGATCAACCCCGCATCGCGCACTCTGCTGGTCGAGGTTGACGTGGATAATGCCGAGGGCAAGTTGTTGCCTGGCGCCTACGTGTTTGTCCATTTCACGCTCCCGGGGCGGGCTCGGTCGGTGACTGTTCCTGCTAACACGCCGCTGTTTCGCAGCGAGGGGCTGCGGGTTGGTGTCGTGCACAACGCTACCGCGGAGTTGGTCCCGATCACCATTGGGCGCGACTACGGCGATCGCGTGGAAGTGCTGTCGGGACTGAAGGTCACAGACCAGGTAATCCTCAACCCTTCCGATTCGTTGATCAGTGGCAACCCGGTGCGCAGTGCGACCAGCAAGCCGTTGAAGTCGGGGTGAGGAAGCCCGAGGCGACGATGCACGGTTCAGGCTGGTGCCGGTGGTGATCAGGCAAAATAGTCAAACCCCGGCCGGCGCGCCATCTCATCACACCGCAGCGCTCCACCAGCTGCCGCTTCGGAAATCCGAAGTCGGCATCGGGCATTTTGATATAGGGACTCGGGAAGTGGGGTAATCTTGCCAACATCGATCAAATCGCTGGGCTGCTACAAAAATGGGCCATACGTTAC
>NZ_DATFZD010000130.1:0-6320 GCF_035314665.1 Mycobacterium sp.
AGGCGCCGATGACGAAGTCGGCGGGCTGGCCGACCAGGTTGGTGGTGTAGCCCTTCTTATCTCGACGTCGAGATAAGAAGGGTTATGCCGATGTTGGGGTTATGCCGACCGGCGGCGTGTGTTGCCTGGTGGGGGCCGTGCTGGGACTGGATTCATCGGCATAATCACAGGCTCTGCAGCCACGCGAGCAAGGGGTCGGCGGGTTGGTACTCGCCAGCGCGGGTATCAGGCTGGCGAGTACGGTCGAGAGCCTTGCGTTTGATGGCCATGTCGGCATGGAGGTAAACGCTTGTCGTTGCTTGTGTTTCATGGCCGAGCCACAGAGCGATGACAGCGGCATCGATGCCGGCCTCAAGGAAACGCATCGCTGCGGTGTGTCGCAGAGTATGCACGGTCACGTGCTTGCCGGCGAGGTCAGGGCAGATGGACGTGGCCTGGGCCAGATGAAGGGAGAGCCGTCGCTGAACGGCGTCGGCGGAAAGCGCGAGACCGCGCGGATTCGGGAAAAGGGCCTGGCCGGCACGGGTCGACCGCTCTTGGAGGTATGTCCTCAGCAGGGATGCTGTGGCTGATGTCAACGGGGTGGCGCGGTTCTTGCGCCCCTTGCCGGTGCAAGCCACGTGCGGAGCAGCGCCGAGATGAACATTGGTAAGGCACAAGCCGGTGATCTCGCTGAGCCTCAACCCGGTTTGGACCGCCAGGGTGAACATGACCCGATCTCGCCTGCCGGTCCAGGTGTCGGTGGTGATCGCGTCCAGCAGAGCCTGACTCTCCCGGAAGGTGAGGAACGTGACCTGTGGCTTCGGATGTTTCTTGACGGGGATGGTGTGGATTCGCGCGATGGTGTCCAGCAGCTCGGGTGCCTTGGTGGCCTGGAAGGCCATCGTTGCTTTGATGGCCGCGAGCCGAAGATTCCTGGTTGCAACGCTATTCCCGCGGTCATGCTCGAGGTGGTCGAGAAATGCGATCACCTGCGCCGCGTCGACGTGGGTGGTTTCGAGCTTGTGGGCCGGCACGTTTTTCCTCTCGGACAGGAAAGCCAGGAAGAGCTTCCAGGTGTCGCGGTAGGCCCGAATCGTCGCGGCGCTTGCGGCGCGCTGAGTGACCAGATGCGCGGTGAAAAACTCCTGCAGGATCGGAGCCAGTAGCGGCATCATGACTGCCTGCTCGGTTCGAGGCGTCGGACCGCGACTGCGGCGATCTCCGGCGCTGCCTGCAAATACCAGTAGGTGTCGGCAGGGTTGGAGTGGCCAAGCCAAACCGACAGCAACGTCAGGGTTCGAGCTGGATCACGGCCGTAGCGGTAGGCGTCGATCATGGTTTGGGTCGCGAACGTGTGGCGAAAGTCGTGCAGACGCGGACGGGCACCGGCCCGAACCGGCAGACCAGCGTGCTGCACCATCTGGTGAAATGCACCTCGAGCGGTGTGCTCGTTGATCGCGGTGCCTTTCTGCGTGACGAACAAGGCGCTATCGGGTCCGGTGCTAAACCGGTGCCGGGCCGGGACGCTGAGATAATCAGCCAGCGCGTCACATGAACTCGGATCGAGCCGGACCACGCGTTGACGACCGAACTTCGCGTGAGCGATCAGGACGACTCCCTGGTCCAGATCGACATCGCCGACCGCAAGCCGCACGGTTTCCCCGATGCGCATTCCCGTGACCGCGAGCAGCCCGATCAGAGTTGTCATCGTTGCCGCACGCAGCGGGGTGAACAACTGGTGGGCTGTGGTCATCAGAGCCCGAATGTCGTTGATCGAGTACAGATATGGCGTTGCCCGGCGGGACCCGCTGACTCCTTGACGGACCCCGGGCACCCCCACGGGCAGGCCGGAGCCAGCGAGGTAGATCGCGAACCCTCGGACGGTGGACAACCGGGCGGACAGCCATCCCGGGCGCCCTCCCACGGGCGCGTGTGCCCACGCCAGCGCCTCACCCTGGGAGAACAGCAGGCCATCGTCACGTTCGGCAGGAAGGCTGTTGGCGAACTGGGTGAGCAGGTGTTCGGCCTTCCGGTTCGGCTGGAACCCGCGAGCGGCGCGAAAGTCCATGTAGTCGCTGATCAAGGTGGATAGCTCACGCATGATCGACCTCCACCGGCCAGGGGCGGACAAGAACGGCCAACGACCGCAGATCCAAGGAGGCATAGGCCATAGTCACCTGGCCATCAGCGTGACCGAGCAGTTCGCCAACCTCGGTTAGGCTGCCGCCAGCACAAAGAACGGCGCGGGCAGCTGAGTGCCGCAGCCGGTGTGCCCGCACTGTCCCCAACCCCGCCCGGGCGGCATGCCTGGCCACAACCTGGCTCACCGCTCGCCCCGTCATCGGCGTTGGTCCACCTCGGACCTGCAGGAATACCTCACGACATGCAACGCCGGCCGGGCGCCAATTCAAGTAGGCCACCACTGCCTGCCCCACATCGTGAGGTATCGGAAGGCACAACCTGCGCGCGCCTTTGACTCTCGGAGTCACCGTCGCCGCCCGCCAGTTGAAGTCGTCCAAGACCAACCCGGCGACCTCGCCAGCGCGCAGTCCCAGCCGGGATAACACCACGAGAAGGGCATAGTCCCGAGACCCCGTCGTGGTCCGGCGATCCGGAACCGCCAATAGCCGCTGAACATCCTCAGCAGACAGCGCCTTGGGGAGGTGACCGAACCGGTGGGTCACCACCACGCCGACCGCGGGCCTCAAATCGCAGCCCGTCCAGCCCGACATCCACGCGAACCCCAGAAACGACCTGATCGCCGTCGCAATCAGCTTCAACGACCGCGGTGAGTACCGACCACCGAGATTCGTCACATACGAACGCACCCGCTGAGCCGACACGCCGTCGAAATCAACCACGCCGGCCGGCCCACCCACCTCAGTTAGGAATGGCAGGACATGACGGACATAGCACTCCCTGGTGGTCACCGACACGCCCTTGTCAGCCGTCAGGAGACGCTCGAAGTCGTTGACGGCCAACTCCAGCCGGAGCTGGCACCCTCCGCAACCAACACTGCTGTTCACGCTGGTATCTCCTTCCTCCTGAATTACAAGGAAGGCCAGCATCGCGCTCAGGCCACGAATCTGTGATTATGCCGATGAATCCAGTCCCGGCACGGCCCCCACCAGGCAACACACGCCGCCGGTCGGCATAACCCCAACATCGGCATAACCCTTCCACCCGGCCAGCGCGCGGGTCTTGGCCTCCAACTCGCGGTTCACCGACTTCGTCGCACCGGCGAGCTTGATGAACCGATTCCGTTTCACCGCTGCGTGTCCGTCAACAGCACGTTGAGCTTTGGCGACCTGCTCATCGATCCCGCGCAGCGTGCGCCGCGCCCGGTCGTGGCGGTATTGGTAGTGGGTGATCCGATCCGGGATCCCGCGGGTCTTCTCACTGCTGCTGGCCGGCCAGGGCTGGGTCAGCACCAGCTGATCGGGCACCGCCTCGTCAGGGTGTTTGTCACGCCATTCGCGCACCACGTCGGGCAGGAATGGAATTCGTGCGCCCAGGATGTAGGACAATCCCGCGGCCTGCAGCGCAATCTGGTTGGCCTCCGAGATCATCCCGGCATCGGCGACCACCGTCACGTCGGTGAGCCGGTGGGCGGCCTTGAATGCGTTGATGACCGGCAGCATGGTCGCGGTCTCGGCCTTGTTGCCCTCGAAGGCCTCCACAGCCAGCGGGAACCCCGAAGCATCGGTGAGCAGCCCAATGGTGATCTGCGGTTCCAGCCTGCGTTCCTTGGAGAATCCGGGCTCCCGGAACCCATCACCGGTATCAGTTTCGAAGTACAAAGTGCTGACGTCGTAGAGCACCAGGCTGGCTGGTCCCAGGCCGGCGCGGGCCGCGCATGCGGCCGATAGTGCTTGGCGCACTTTCGGTTTAGCGATCACCGGCAGGCGCCGCGTAACGGTGCGGTAGTCGACCGGCGCGATACCCGTCTCGGCGAGCACCCGTAGTGAGTCTTGCTTGCTGGTCGGTTCGATGATCCGGGCGAACACCAGATCGCGGAACACCTCATCGCCTCTCACGGCGGTGTCGAACCCGAGGATCTGATAAGCCCGGCACAACGCCTCCCACAGGTGGCTGGACTTAGAGGCGACGATTTCCAAGGGTTCGCCCTCAACGCCGACGGTATTCAGCCCCAGGTCCAGGGCGCCTTGGCCTTCGGCCAGGCGTTGGCGGGCGGCAGCCTTGAGTGCTTCGACCTGGGCGTCATCGTGCGCAGAACCCAGATGCTCAATCTGGCGCGAACCACGCCGAGTCGACCAGACGATCTGCACCGCGGTCGCCCCCGAGGCGGTCTTCACGGTGCGCACGTAGGCCACCACAGCACCCTACGAGTCCAGAATTAGTGTGCAAATTTCGGCCCAACATCAACCAAAACCGCAGATCAACGACCCGCGCCGAGCTGCACAGCGAAAAAGTGTCCTAAGTCAGGTGTCACACCCACCTGCAACAATCAGGCCTCACAACCGGCAAGCACCTGCTCATCCGACCCCGAACCCGCCGCGGGAAAAATCGAGGTTAGTGTTGGAACACTTTCCACCCATGTCGACAGACGGGCTAGAGAAGCGGTGAGCATCAATCCGTTCGACGACGCCGATGGCAGCTTTTCCGTCTTGGTCAACGACGAGGATCAACACAGCCTGTGGCCGACCTTCGCCGATGTTCCGGCCGGCTGGCGGGTGGTGTATGGCGAAGCGGACCGTGCTGCATGTCTGGACTACATAGAACAGAATTGGAGCGATATACGGCCAAAGAGTCTGCGCGACAGGCTGGCAGAGGACCGTGACTTCGATCAGTGAACCGGAGGGAGAGTCTTATTGAACTTGATGACCGGGCGCTTCCGCTGACGCGGGCACAGCTGGATATTTGGCTTGCGGAGGAAACGGGTCGCTTCGGTGCGAAGTGGCAGTTGGGTGTGCTTCTGCGAATCGCGGGCCCGATCGACCCTGGCTTGTTTGAGTCGGCGATCCGTCAAGTAGTGCGCGAGGCCGAACCACTGAGAGCCGCCTTTTTCCAGCTGGACGGCCAGGTTTTCCAAAAGGCGGTTGACTACCCCGACGTTGAGCTTGCTCGCTATGACCTCACCTCCTCACAGGATCCTGTCCGGGACGCCTATCGGCTAGCATCATCGATCCAACGCACAAAGATGCAGTTTAGCGGTCCGCTGTTCAAATTTGCGTTGTTGCAGACGCGGGTTGATGAATTTTATTGGTTCGTTTGCTGCCATCATATAGTCGTAGACGGAATCAGCCTCGCTGTTGTTTGTCATCGGATCGCAGACATCTATTCCGCAATTGCTTCTGGTGCGTCGATTCCTCCTGCTTTTTTTGGGTCGCTGAGTGATCTGGTTGATTGTGAGTTAGAATATGAAGCGTCCACCGATTATCTCGATGATCAAGCCTATTGGGCGAGGAACCTTCCGCCGGAAAGCGAACAAGGTTATCGGTTGGCGCACGCCGCGGGCGGGCGTGAGCCGGATGAGTCTTCCGCACCGGTTCAATTGGACCCTTTCGTCGTTGCCGGGATTCACGAGTTGTCGCGGGCGTTGCGGGTGCGTAGCTCGTCGTTGATTACTGCGGCCTGCGCGCTCCTCGTGCATGGGTGGGGCGTCAAGGGTCCGGAGTTGGCGCTCGATTTTCCGGTCAGCCGGCGTGTGCGTCCGGAGGCACAGACGGTCCCCGGAATGATTTCCGGGGTTGTACCGGTGGTGTTCAAGGCTTGGCCCGGGTCTGCGGTTGCTGGTTTTTGTGAACATGTCGACACGCGAATGCGAGAAGCGCTGCAGCATCAGCGGTTTCCGGTGCACGTTCTTGAGAACAAGGCGCGTTTCCGCGACTCCAGGCAGGCGTCGAATCGGGTAGTTGTTAATTTAATTCCGACTACACATATGGGTGATTTTGCTGGTGCTCCGGTATCGGCGACCCTGACCCATTCTGGGCTCGTGGATCAGTTTGGGCTGGTGTTTTTTAAGGACGGTGATCAGCTTTTTCTTACCACGCAGGGTGCTGGGCAATTGTTTTCCAATTGTGATGTCTTCGATTTAGCCGAGCGGGTGGAGCGGGTGTTGGTGGCGATGACCGCGGACCCGACCCGGCGGTTGTCGTCGATCGATGTGCTCGGTGAGGCCGAGCACGCTCGGCTGGATGGGTGGGGTAATCGGGTGGCGATGACCCAGCCCGCGCCTGCGCCGATGTCGGTTCCGGTGTTGTTTGCAGCGCAGGTGACCCGGATTCCGGAGTCGGTGGCGATCGTCTTCGGGGCCCTGTCCCTGACGTATCGGGAACTGGATGAGTCCGCAAATCGGTTGGCGCACTTGCTGTCCG
>NZ_DATFZD010000131.1:0-12524 GCF_035314665.1 Mycobacterium sp.
AAAGAAATTCGCACGCACATAACTCACGCACCGCTCGACTCGCGGCTTGTCCCGAGGATGACGCACCCGCGCCGGGTCGACGACGAAGCCCCGGGCCTGGGCGTACTCGCGGAACGCGTCGTTCAGGCGCGGCTCGGTCGCGTGCGCCGCATCGACGATCGCTTTCATGTTATCCGGTATCACCACCGCGAAGACCCCACCGAAAAACGCCCACGCCGCCTCGAATCCGGCGATCACCTCCGCCAACGTCTGCTCGTGGGTCGGATAGACGAAGGTGTGCCGCGAATACACCGCGGTGAAGATCAGCCCGTGCACCACCCGGTTGCTACCGCGCACCGGATCCGGGATGAGCCCCAGCCGACCGAAGTCGACCTGCACCTCACTGCCGGGTTCACCGTCGACCACCGGCACCGTCGCCCGCCGCTGACCAAAACCCAATTCCGTTGTTACATAACGGTGCAGGGTGCGATAGGACACCACCACACCCCGGCGGCCCAGCAGCGCGTGGATCTTGGTCAGCGTCAGGCCCGCATCAGTCCAAGCCTTCAACTGCTCATGCTGGCCCGCCAGCGCACCCCACGACGCACCCCGGCCCGTCGGTCGCTGCGGCCGAGCCCCAACCACCACCGCCGCCAACAGCTCATCGCTGAGCTGGGCGGCCCCGCCGTCGCGGTCCATCCCGCACGCGCGTGCGGTGTCCACATAACGGCGCACCGTCTTACGGTCCGCCCCCGCCAGCTTGCTCACGTCCCGCAGCGACCGGCCATCCAGCCACAGCCGCAGGATCTCTTTCACTTCGATCATCGATAACTCCCGATACGTCATGCCGCCAATACAGCGGCCACACGACCGAGAGCGTGGAAGCCACGCCGGGTGGTCCCATCAGTGGCAAGCCGGTGGTCCCATTAATGGCAAACCCGGTGGTCCCATGCTGCTGGCAAAACCACCGCTCAGGTGGTCCCTTCCACCTGGCAACCGACAACTGGTTGACCCCGCTCTGGTTGGACGTGAGCTGACTAAGCCGCCAGCCCTTGGGGATAAAATCAGGTCAGCAGGATGTCAGTTAGTCACCGCTAACGCCACGCGATGGCTGATTTCTACCCCCGCCGCGACTGGCGGAATGTCGCCGTTTCAGCCTTCGGACCATCCGCTGTTCATCTCCCGCCGCAGCGGGATGACACCGCTGTCTCGTTCACTTCCAGCGATCAACTCTGGTGGTATCCGGTATGTCGTCGGAAGGAACTCGTGGCGGTAGTCGTCGACATGATCGGCAAGCTGAAGGTAGTCGAAGATTTCTCTAGCCATCACCGACAGGTCAGTTAACTGTTCGAGCCGACCTGTTTGGGACAGGGTGTCGAAAAGCCGGAAGTACCCATGCTCTTCGATTGCGACAACGTGCTTGATGAGGTCAGAAGAGAGAAATGTCGCAAAGCGAAGGATCTCCCGATTGACGTCGCGAGCGCGATCCATGCGGAAGCGGATGACATCGATCACGGTGCCCTGTCGGTAGCCCGAGGCTGTCGTTACTCGCAACCCGGCTGGCATATCAGGCCTAATCCGTTCACAAGTGTCTTGAACATTGCGCCAGCTGTTTTGACGTCTTGGATCAACGCCTGCTGCTATGTTGAGCACGGTCATGAGACCCGCTGCCTCGCCGACGACCCGACCGGTGAGGGGTGCCAGGAATTGATAGACATTGCGGCGATCCCGCCGCAGCGGGAGCCGGATGTTCAAGGCATAGACGGTGAACGCCCCGATGTACGCGATGGCGAGGTCGTAGCACACCACGCCTAACCGTGGGCCCTCATGAAAAAGCTCAGCAACTGGGGCGAATACCACGTGTTTAACCGTGGCGTATACCAAGGAGTAAACGAAAGCAATTGCCAACAATGTCCAAAGCGATCTGTTGAGCCTGCGCTCAAAACCGCTGAGAGACCTCACTCGATTCTGATCTCGATACCAGTCTGCTAGCTTCCTGTACCTGTCTGACAGTTTCTTGATCACACGGGCAATCATGCCCCTATCCCTCTGCGAACGCCACGCCGCTAGCGACCGACGGGCCCCCCGGTGCCATGTCCCAAAACACCGGACCGTCGCCCACATTGTCTCCGAAATCGACGATTTAAGACCGCGGATGGTCAGCGCGGTGGGTGAAGACCTTGGCGAGGATCAACGCGACCAGTGTCGATACCCGGCCGATCCCGCCGAGGAACGCCGACATCGGCGATCGAATCCCTTCATCCGTTCCGAACCGGTGGGTACGAACGCGCATGTGTGTCTGACTCCCGGACGCGACCAGCCAAAGCAAGAGCGCAGGAAGTCGGCGGCAGTTCAGTTGGAAATGACCGTGCTCAAATGCGGATCTCTGTCCATCGTGAAGTCAGAACGCCTCTGGACTCACAATTTGCCGATTCCCACAATAAGCAGGTAAACACCTACTATTGCAGCCAAGACCGTGACCACCAGCCGGTGATGATCTTGTGTCCATACATACAGTTGGTGGACGCGCTCGCGTGTCGCCTCCGGCGCCGACAAGAAGCTGACAAGGAAAACCTCGCTCAGCATGAATGCGATCACGTTGAAGACGATCAGTGCCGCGACCGAGGACGTAACCCCGGCTCCAGCGCCGAGGATTGCCGCTATCGCCGCAAGGTAGTAGGCGCTGGGCATACCGATCGCCACGCCGGCGATCCAGCCGACCCACGCCGACTCGCTCCTGAGCACTTTTTGAATCGGCCCGGGCAGCTTCTGGAAGGCCGCCAACTGTTCGATGCCTTGCGGCACCGCCGAGGTGGTGGCGGTGGTGGTGGTGGTGTCGGCGTCCTCACCGCCGGCGGTGATGCGTCGCGCTTGTCGTCTGCTGCGCACTTTGTCTGCGATTCCGCTGCCCACCAGAGCGGCAGCGAGAAGAGCAAGCACCCCCACCGCAATCTCGATCTCAGCGGGTATCCCGCTGCGACTGCCGACGCCAACACCTTCGAGCGCGAAAAGAATCACGGCACCGACGATCAGGCTCACCCCGAAGCCGCCGATGAGGTAAGCCACCAGATGCCGGACGGGTCGGCGCCTGGCCAAGATGACCACGATCGTCGCGACCCGCATCGGGTCGACCGCAGCCACGATCGCCATCAAGATCACCGTGAACCACATCAACCTAATTCTTGCATCGATGCGGCGCCAACATTGCATTCGAACTGTTTACGCGGCCCTTGGTGGAGTTTCGTCCCCGCCCAACATAATCTCTCACCCCGATCCGAACCCAGTCATGAATGACCGGGGCTAGGAATACGAAGGTCCACTCCGCATAGTGCCCACCGACCCGCTGCTCACTGACCAGTCTCTCCGCGTAGGGGCACCCTCGGGCTGGTGGCGCCTGCTCGCGTGTTCTCCGATCGAAAGACTGACTGAAATGATGGAGTGTCGGTCAATACCGTTGTCGCACCGCAGCTAGAGGCCGGCCGCGTGCCGCAACGAGGCTGTCCGACAACAACTGTCCTCCTCACGAGGAGCGCCTGGGACAACAGGATTCCGCCCCCGCGATCATCCCCGCCGGCGCACCATCACTTTCGACACGCAGAGCGGGGGTCGATGCCAGGCGGCATCCGGGCGCGGCCCGGACCGCTTTGGGCAACACCGGTGGTGCTAGGCGGTGACTTCGGCTGTCTGTGACTCGATGACCGTGTCGGACGGGGCCATGCGCTCCCACAGGACCGCGCCCACGCATGCTGTCACGACCCATCCGATGCCGATCACCCCGCACCACGTCATCAATGCCATCGCGACACCGATCGGGCCGAACCCGTTCCAACCGTTGAGCAACGGCGGGAAAAGGATCCGGGCGGCGAGCGGGAGAATGGTCCCGTCGATCACCACCCCGGCCAGCCCGGCGAGCGCGAGGTAGCTCCACCCCCGGGCGCCGTCGCGGACCAGCAGAACCGGTGTGAGCGACCAGAAGACCCAGACCGGCACCAGGGCCACCACGAACAGCAGCGCTCGCATCGCACCGGCGTGTTCGCCGCCGAAGGCGATCCGTTCACGAAGGCCGATCATCGTCAGGTACAGCACGAACCACGTGGCGCCCCGCAGCAGCCGTTGGCCCAGCCCGAACTGCTCACGGCGCCAGGCCTTGGCGAAGATTCCGGCGATGGTGATCGACATCGGGATTCCCCACACGAGGAATCCGGCGACGCCGATGAACGTCCAACTCGACCGAAATCCCGAGGAATCGCCGAACGCGGCGCGGACCCGTTCAGTCAGGGGGTATACAAGGCCGAGCTCCCGGATGATGAGTGCGCCCGGACTTTCGTTCTCCGCGAATCCGGAGAAGTAGTCGAACCCGATGATGATCAGGGGGATGACCGTGGTGAACAGCTCGATCGAGACGAGGCCGCCCAGCGTGGCACCGTCGATCTCGGTGAAGCGGGCGGCGACCGCGGCGGCCGGCCCCTTCTTGCGGGACTCCGCCAGCCGCCGGTAGCGCTCCGCGAGCCCCCGATGGACGTCCTCTCGGTTGCCGCGTGCGCTCATAGGTCGGCGAACTCCTCGAACGTCTCGCGCACAACTTCACGCGACGTGGTAGTCCCAGTTGTGGTGAGGTGACGGTAGCACTCAGGGACAACCCACCGGGAATCTCGCTCGTGGACGACCCGGGCTCGACGGTCCACGCAGACAAGTTCATGGCTCAGCCCCGATCCTCCCGCGGTGAGCCAGCCCGAATCTGCCCACTCACACCGGAGATCGGGTCAATGGCCGAAGCGTTTCTTGACCTGCTGTCCCGCGTCGGCCGTCAGTCGGGCGATGACGGCTGCACGGGTTGTCGGGTCCAGTGCCGAGATCGTCTCCTCGATCTGCTGGGTGGTCAGGTCGGCGGTCGCCTTCTTCCCGCGTAACACGTTTGCTGCGACCGCCAGCAACCCTGCTGCTGCCGCCAGCAGGACGACCCGCAGAATGTCCCTGGGTACGCTCATCTCTGTTCCTTTCCGGTGCTTTCCATCCCGAGCCACAGACAATGATCCGACGGTCGGCGCCGTCGGGTCACGCCCTGCTTGAATCCGTCAGCTCTTGACTGCAAGATCGTCAGCGTCGACCCGGGCCAGGATCGCATCCAGCACCGCGTATTCGGCCTCATCGATGGCGGACAAGGCGAAGTCCACCGCAGAAGCTGCGTAACGCTCCGCTGAGTCGGCCTCGCCCAGCGCCGCGCGCAGGTCAAGCCTGGCCCGCTTGTCTGCAACGTTGTCGTGCAGGTGCTGCACGTGGGTGTTCCAGTTCGCCTTCGCCGTCCGCCATAGCGCCGACGCCTCTTCGCTGACCTCGTCACTCTTCTGGCTCAGTTTGTCCGCACGCTCCTTGGAAAGCTCGTGCGCCTTGTTCACCCGGTCCTGCAGATCGGCGCGCCGCTTGGCATCGGCGCTCTTGATGTTCGCCTCGGCCTGCTTGGTCCGTTCCGCCACCTCGGTAAAGTCTCGGATTCGGTGTTCGCCATAATATCTCCTTGTCGTACCGTGAATTTGCTTCCAAGCTGGTGAAAACAGCAGCCGCAAAACCCACTTAGCGTACCTCGGTGGGGGCCTGACTAAATACAGGGGAACCCTACATACATATGAATCCCCGGTTGTTGCACACGGTCCCGAACATGTTTACCAGGAAGAAATTCCCGTGCTCATCCTACGGTCGGCGGCAAGGACACCACCAAATATCTCGGCGTCAGCGGCGCGAATTTGTATTGGCATTTTTCCGCAGACGGGTGACGGCTTGCGATTCCAACAACGCCACTGGATCCGGACGGTCAAGCGCGGGAACATAATCCGCCAGAGACGACCGCGGCAGCTGTGTCCGCTTCGACTTACCCAGCTCCTGCCGCTCGGCCACCGTCAGGCGCTGTGGCGCTTCCGGCTGTGCCGACGACATGTCCCCACGTGCTGACGAAAATACTGCCGGCGGCCCTTCGGACCGCGCCCGGGCACGCTGTCACGACCCATCCGATGCCGATCACCCCGCACCACATCAGCAATGTCGTCGCGACACCGATCGGGCCGAAGCCGTCCCGGCCGCCCGGCCGTCACCACACGATGCAATACATGCCTCGATGTGTTCCACAGGTTTTATCGATGTGTTCCAAAGGATTTAACAGATACGACGAACCTAGTGTGCGTGGTAACACACACTGTTCCGCGGGGAGGCCGTGCTTCGGGTGCTTCACATCGAGTCGGCGCCTCACCCACGCGTGCTGTCGGGATGCCCTCCTGTCAGCACCCGACCCTGGGAGGTTCGGGATGACGGGTTCCGCGGAGCGACAGCGGATCGATGGCTTCGGCCGGCTCGACCAGGGCTTGCGGCAGGCCAGCGACTGGTATCTGTGGGGGCCCTACCTGAGCGAACGGCAGTGGGGCACGGTTCGCGAGGACTACAGTGCCGACGGCGGCGCCTGGAGCTACCTGCCGCATGACCACGCACGCTCCCGCGCCTACCGCTGGGGCGAGGACGGGCTGGCCGACTTCTGCGACATCGAACAACGGTTGTGTCTGGCGCTCGCGTTGTGGAACGGGCGCGACCCGATCCTCAAGGAGCGCGTGTTCGGGCTGACCGGGGCCGAGGCGAATCACGGCGAGGACGTCAAGGAGTACTGGTGGTACCTCGACGCGCTGCCCAGCCACGCCTGGAACAGCTGGCGCTACCACTACCCGCAGCGGGCGTTCCCGTACCAGCAGCTGCTGGACGAGAACCGGCGGCGCGGCAAGTTCGACCCCGAGTACGAGTTGCTCGACACCGGAATCTTCGTCGATGACCGCTACTGGGTCGTCGACGTGCACTACGCCAAGGCCGACCCGACGGACGTCCTGATGACGGTCAGCGTGACCAATGCCGGGCCGGACACCGAACTCCTGCACGTCCTTCCCACCCTGTGGTACCGCAACACCTGGTCCTGGGATGTCGGGGTGGCCGCGCCGACGCTGGCCGCGACCACCGGCGCGACGGTGGCCGTCGAGCATCCCTTCCTCGGCGAGCTTGAGTTGCTGGCCGGGCCGCCGCCGAACGGCGGGGATCGGGAGCTGCTGTTCTGCGACAACGACACCAACCTCGGGCGGCTCTACGGTGCTACGTCGGCCTCGCGGTGGCCTAAGGACGGCATCAACGACCACGTCATCTGCGGGACCGACACCGTCAACCCGCAGCGACGGGGCAGCAAGTGTGCGGTGTGGTACCGGGTCACGGTGGGCTCCGGCCAGACCGCCGAGCTGCGGCTGCGCCTGCGGCCGGCGGGCACTGGAGGTGACCCGGCGACCGCGCTCGGAGCCGACTTCACCCGGGTGATGGCCCAGCGGCGCACCGAGGCGGACGAGTTCCACGCCGAGCTCACCCCGGCCTCGGCGTCGGCCGACGAAGGTGCTGTGATGCGTCAGGCGTTCGCCGGGATGCTGTGGAGCAAGCAGTTCTACGACTACGACGTGTCCCGGTGGCTCGACGGCGACCCGGCCCAGCCGCCACCTCCTGCCCAGCGGCGATACGGCCGCAACGCCCGCTGGCGCAGCTTTGACGCATTCGACGTGATGTCCATGCCGGACACCTGGGAGTACCCCTGGTTCGCGGCATGGGACCTGGCATTTCACTGCATCGCGTTGGTGCACGTCGATCCGGCGTTCGCGAAGTACCAGCTCTCCCTCCTGTGCCGCGAGTGGTTCCAGCACCCCAACGGTGCCCTGCCCGCCTACGAGTGGGACTTCGGGGACGTCAAGCCCCCCGGTGCAGGCGTGGGCGGCGCTGGAAGTCTTCGCCATCGACGGCGGCCGCGACATCGACTTCCTCAGCCGGATCTTCGACAAGCTGCTGGTGAACTTCACCTGGTGGATGAACCGGGAGGACGCCGATGGCCGCAACGTGTTTGAGGGCGGGTTCATGGGGCTGGACAACATCGGGCCCCTCGACCGCTCGCACCTTCCCGTTCACGGTGTCCTCGAACAGTCCGACGCCACCGGCTGGATGGCGAGCTACGCGCTGTCCATGGCGATGATCGCAGCCATCCTGGAGGGGTCGGGGCACCGACCCGCGCTCGACCTGGTGCAGAAGTTCCTCGAGCACTTCGCCGGCATCGCGGAAGCGCTCGGGACCGTGGGCGTCTGGGACGAGCGGGACGGCCTGTTCTACGACCGCCTCGTCTTGCCCGACGGCAGTGCGGTGCCGGTACGCGTGCGCTCGATGGTTTCCATGATCCCGCCCCTGGCGGCGGTGGTGGTGCCCGAGGAGGCCATCGACCAGTCGGCGGTGACCGACAAGATGTTCGCCGACTACCTGCGACACCATGGGCTGGGGCGGACCGAGGACCTCGTCGCCGCCGGGATATTGCGGGGCAACCCCGGCAAGCGGCGGCTTCTGGTCGGGGTGACGAGCCGCGACCAGGTCCGCCGCCTGTTCCACACCCTGTTCGATCCTGCGGAGTTCCTCTCGCCGCACGGGCTCCGCTCGCTGTCCGCATACCACCGGGAGCATCCCTACGTCTTGGACATCCAGGGTGTGCACGCCGGCATCGACTACGAGCCGGCCGAGTCGACCACCGACATGTTCGGCGGCAACTCGAACTGGCGGGGACCGGTGTGGTTCCCGCTGAACTACCTTGTTGCCACCGCGCTGGAGCGCTACCACGAGTTCTTCGGGGACGAGCTGACGATCGAATATCCGACGGGATCGGGAACCAGCGCCACCCTGGACGTGGTCGCCGCCCATCTCTGGGAACGGCTGGTCTCGATCTTCCTCGCCGACGCCGACGGACACCGGCCCTGCTTCGGCGGGGTGCAGCGGCTGCAGACCGACCCACGATGGCGCAACAACCTGCTCTTTCACGAGTACTTCGACGGCGACAACGGTGCCGGGCTGGGCGCGAGCCACCAGACCGGCTGGACCGGGCTGGTAGCCGACGTGATCCTGCGCCGCCACCGGGCCTACCCCGCGGCGTCGGGCGTCATCCAACGGCTAGTACGGGGTGAGGAGATCTGATGGGCCTGAAGATCGTGCCCGGCCGGCCCGCCCCGCTCGGCGCCACCCCGGGCCCGCACGGCACCAACTTCGCCGTCTCGTCGCCCGGTGACGAGGTCACCCTGTGCCTGTTCGACGCCGAGGGCGCCGAGACCCGGCTGGTGCTGCCGGACCGCGACGGCGACGTCCGGCATGGTTTCGTGCCCGGCGTGGGCCCTGGCCAGGCCTACGGTTTTCGAGTCAGCGGACCCTATGATCCCGCCCACGGCCTGCGGTTCAACCCGGCCAAGCTGCTGCTCGACCCCTACGCGCGCGCGATCGCCGGCGAGGTGCGGTTCGGGCCGGAGGTACTCGCGCACACACCGGATGATCCCGGTGTTGCAAGCCCGCTGGATTCGGCGGGACAGGTGCCGCGCAGCCTGGTGATGGCCCCGGCGCCGGCCTCGACGGTGTCCCGGCCGGCGCACCGGCTGGCCGACACGATCATCTACGAGGTACACGTCAAAGGGTTCACCGCGACCCATCCGGGCGTGCCGCCCGAGCTGCGCGGAACCTATGCGGGGCTGGCGCATCCGGCCGCGCTGGGACACCTCGTCGACCTCGGCGTGACCGCGGTGGAGCTGCTGCCGGTGCACCACAGCGTGCCCGAGTCGTTCCTGGTGCAGCGGGGCCTGACCAACTATTGGGGCTACAACACGACCGGGTTCTTCGCCCCGCACGCCCGATACTCCGCGGCGGTGCGGGCCGGTCGACCCGGCGCCCAGGTCGAGGAGTTCCGCGCCATGGTCGACACCGTGCACGCGGCCGGCCTGGAGGTGCTGTTGGACGTCGTGTTCAACCACACGGCCGAAGCCGGCGCCGACGGCCCGACGCTGTGTCACCGCGGCCTGGACAACGCCGCGTACTACCGCCTCGACCCGTCCGATCCCAGCCGCTACCTCGACACCACGGGGTGCGGCAACTCGGTGAACACCGGCAACCCGGTGGCACTGGAGATGATCATGGACTCGCTGCGCTACTGGATCACCGAGATGGGAGTCGACGGCTTCCGTTTCGACCTGGCACCCACCCTGGGCCGGCAGGAAGGTGACTTCGACCCGTTCTCGGCCTTTTTCGACATCGTGGCTCAGGATCCGGTCATCTCACCGATCAAGCTGATCGCCGAACCGTGGGATGTCGGCCGGTCTGACAGCTACGACGTGGGCCGGTTCCCGCCGCAGTGGAGCGAGTGGAACGGCCGCTTCCGCGACACCACGCGGGACTGGTGGCGCAGCCACCCGGGGCTGCTGGGAGATTTCGCGTCGCGGCTGTGTGGCTCCGCCGACATCTACGACCGCACCGAGGAGGGGCGCCGGCCCAGCGCGTCGGTCAACTTCGTCACTGTCCACGACGGATTCACCCTGGATGATCTGGTCTCCTACAATCAGAAGCACAACGAGGCCAACGGCGAGGACAACCGCGACGGCACCGACGACAACCGGTCCTGGAACTGCGGGGCGGAGGGGCCCACGACCGATCCGCAGGTGCTGGCCCTGCGGGCTCGCCAAAAGCGCGCTCTGCTGCTCACCCTGCTGCTCTCGACCGGCGTCCCGCTGCTGTGTGGCGGCGACGAACTCGGCCGCACCCAGCAGGGCAACAACAACGCCTACTGCCAGGACAACGAGATCACCTGGTTCGACTGGTCGACGATGGACAGCGAACTGCTGCAGTTCACTAGAGACCTGATCGCGCTGCGCCGTCGTCACCCGGTGTTCCGCAGGCGCCGCTTCCTCACCGGGGCAGCGGCTGCGGATCTGCGCTGGTTCACCCCGTCAGGTGCGGAGATGACTGACCAGAACTGGGCAGATCCGGGCGCCCGCAGTATCGCCTTGCTGGTCGACGGCTCGAAGGATCCCGACCTCGACGAGGACGGCACCCCCCTGGTTGACGACGACTTCCTCGTCTTCGTCAACGGCTGGTGGGAGCCGCTGACCTTCGTTGTGCCCGAAGAAGTCTCATCGCGCGGCTGGGACATCATGTGTGACAGCTACGACCCGGCACGAAACGGCACGGACGGGGGTTCCCTCGAGGTCGGACCGCGGTCGGCGGTGGTCCTCCGCTCGCACCCCTGACCGCCATCCGAGGCCGCCGACACGCCCATGCCTGCTAGCCCGAGCATCGCCGTGGCACAACTGTTCCCAATCACCTGGGGGCCTTCCTGTGTTCGTGTTCCGTAGCACCACGAATCATGAGGCCCGAGGGCCATTCCCAAGCTCAGGCAACCAACTGTGTCACCCGACCACTACCACGCTTCATCACGAAGAGCAGCCCCTTTAAGGGAAACCCTCCGGACGATTTCAAGCAGCACGGGCTCAACGGAAATGCCTTGAAATGTCGGCGCACACGCGAAAGAAAAGCTTGCAACGTTCATTCGCTCGTTAGCTCCCCTTTGACAATGACGGCGTACTGTTCGCAATGGGTTCAGACTGAGCCTTGGCACTAGAGATTTCGAAGAGGATTACGCACATGTCCAAAGAAGCCGCAAGGCACCATCGCGAGGCCGCGCTTGCGCTCGGACTGGCCGCCAAGCACCATCTTGCCGCCGCCGAACACCATGAGGCTGACCGTCACGAGAAGGCCGGCCATTTCGCGCACGTCGCAGAGGGTCATCTCAACGAGGCCAGGCATCACGTCGAGGAAGCCAGCAAACTCCACGCGCACGCGCACGGGCTTGCGGACAAGTAGCGACGCAGCCTGAGCGATAAGAGCTGGCGGGACGCATCTAAGACACTGCCGATTGCCGCCTAACACCACCCATCGGCCCGGCCGGAACGAACCGCCTGCTGACCTCGCTAGGTCTCAAGATGTTTCTTTAAGCCAGTCAATGTGCTGTCGACCAGACCCTTGATGACTCTCCGGTCTGCAACCTTCCTTCCACCATCGTCCAGTTCATGCGTCGACCTGGTGCTCGTAGGACAGGGTGTACCCGTCCGTACCGACGGTCGCGGACGCCTTGAACCGGGCGGTCGCCGGCAAGTCGTTCTCCTCATACACCTCCAGCAGTTCGACCTCCAGGATCTCCGGGATCCACTCCGCCTGACTCTCCACATCACGGATGGTCGCCAGCACCTCGGCGAACGGCGCCTCGATCTGCACCGTTTCGCTCGCGCTGTCAGTGGACATGATCGTCATCGCCGTAGGCGCCGAGCCGAAGCAGCGTGGTGATCTCGCTGACCGACGGCATCCTCGGGGTTGGCGCGGTTTGCTGAGGTCCTGGAAGGCCGTTATCCCCGCCGAAGTGACCGGCACCCTACGGCGCGGTAGGTCAGCTGGCCCGTTTGTAAGCTGATTCGATTCTTCGGGCGGCGTCCTGTGCGTCTTTGCGGATCCCGAAAGCCGTCACCATCTCGAACACACCGATGACGACGAGCCAGATGCCGACGACGAGAGTCAATATGGCGATCGAATCGAACGGCCACGCCAGTACGACGATGCCGGCGATGATGATGCCGGCCATGATAGTGATGAAACCGAAGAAGATCGCCCACCCGCGTCCGGGGGCGCTGCTTGACGAC
>NZ_DATFZD010000132.1:0-9761 GCF_035314665.1 Mycobacterium sp.
GTCGACCGCGCGCCACAGATAATGAGTGGTGCCGTTGATCTTCACGAAAACCTCGTCGAGGTGCCATTTGTCGCCGGGGCGGGGTCGCAGGTGACCACGACGCCGCGGGCCAGCATCAGGTCCTCGACGTCGCGCAGGCGCAGCGCGAAACGATGATACAGCCACACCGCGTGCCCGATGACCTCGATCGGATACCGATAGCCCTTGTACCTCGCCGCAATCGCCACAAACGACCAATCCTGGCAGCACCACACCAGGTCAACAACTTGACGATGCCCGCGGACCAGCGTGGTCTTGCCGACACCGCCAGGTCCGACGATCGTGACCAGGCGCTGGCGGTCGACGATCTCAGCCAGGGCGGCCAGATCCTGGCCGCGGCCCACCACCTCGTCGCCGACCGTCGCGACTGCTGGCCGGACCGGCGCATCAAACGCGTCGCGCTGGGCCTGCCGCAGTCGTTCGGGCGGTCGAGCCCGACGGCTGACGGCGCGTCGCGGGCCCGGCGGTAGGCCTGCAGTGCCTCGGCGGTCCGCCCGGCGCCGCTCAACGCCCGGATCATGACCTCCCAGGCGCATTCATCTTGCGGAAGCTCGATCAGCAGGGCCTCGGCTTCCGCGAAGGCGAATTGGCCGGATCGCAGCAGCGCGTCGGCGAGTTGCTCGCGTGCACCGATCCGGCGGTGCTCGAGGGCACGGGCCGCTGCGCACACCGGCTCGAGGTCGGCCAGCTCCCGGAACGCGGGGCCGTGCCACAGATCGATTGCGGACCGCAGGGCGTCCGCCGCGGCAGGGGCCGCCAGTTGCTTGGCCGAGGCTACCCGCCGCTCGAATTCCGTTGATTCAAGCTGAATCTCGTTGGTGCGCAAGCAGAATCCACCGCGGCCCGCTACGATACAGCCGCCCCACGACGGCCCGGAGCCGGGAGACGTAGCTGCGGAGCGTGCGGTCGGCGTTCGGCGGTGGGTCGGGTCCCCAGAGCGCGTCGATCAGCGTGTCCGCGCGGACATGTCTGTCCGGGTGGGCCGCCAGCACCGGGAGAACGGTGCGCTGGTTCGGTCTGGTCGGCGTGACATCCGTTCCGTCGGCATACACCTCGAGCGGTCCGAGAACCCGGACGTCCATGACTCACGATAGGCACACCAGCGCACACCGAACTCCCTCCCGATGTCTTGAAAACCACCCGTCCGTGCCGGACGAGTGGAATCGTGCAACCCATGCGATCGACTGAGATTGTTTTGAAGTTCTTTGACGAAGTGTGGAACGCGCATGACCCCGATGCGGTGGATCGGTTCGTGACCGACGACGTCGTCGCCGTGGTCGGCGGCCAGGAAATCTCAGGGAAAAACAACTTCAAGAACTGGATCAGAAACCTCATCGAAGAAGTCAACGACCTGGAGCTCGACGCCATCGAGACATTTCAGAACGAGGACGGCAGCCGCGTCACAAGCCGATGGGTGCTGTACGGGACGAACAACGGCTTTTTGGGCACGAAAGCCGACCAGAAGCCGGTCGCGATGACCGGCACCGCGATCTGGGAGGTCCGCGGAGACGGAAAGCTGGTACGCAACACGGTCGAGCAGGCCTCGTACGAGCTCTACAAATCGTTCATCGCGGATTAAGGCGTGTCTCTTAATGCCGTAGCCAGGCGCAGATTGCGGCTAGGACTGCAGCTGCCCGGTAGGTGAGGGCGAGTTTGTCGTCGCGGGTGGCCAGGCCGCGCCAGTTCTCCCAGGCCATACCAGGATCAGTACGCTCAAGATGGTGGTCAGCACCCCCCAGGCCAGCATCGATCTCCAGACGATGCCCAACACGCCCCGAACAATGACGGCCGGCTCCGAAGCGTCGACGATCAGCACCATGGGGGGAAGAGCCCGCCGTGAAATGACAGACAGAGCCCGTGATGGCAAAGGTCGATCTGAGCGCACAGCTCGAACAAATCGGACGCCGGCTGGCGCAACCGGGTCGTCCAGCACTACGCGGTCGGCCTGTACCTCGATGCAACCGTGGGGACGAGATCGATGCGTGCCGTCACCTACGACGCCTACGCACTCGACATGTCCCGCCTGGCGACATCGCCTGGCTGACGCCGGCAGATCAGGCGATGGCACTGGAGGTTAGGACGGTGGTATGGGCAAGAGCATCACAAGGGTCGTTCTGCGCAGAACCGCATGACGACTCAAGGCAGGAATGGCAGGTTGCACCTGATGATTCGCGGTGACGACGGGTGGTGGCGCGCCAGCGTGCCAACCGGTCCCGATTCCCGCTACGGCTTTGTGCTGGACGACGACCCGAAGGTGCTGCCGGATCCGCGCTCTCCTCGCTAGCCCGAAGTTACGGCTGCTTGGGGAGCCGATTTGGGCTTTGACGTGGGGTTTGTGAGTTTGGTGGGTTGGTGGTTCTGACTACGCGGCGATGGTGAGGGGAATGGTGGCCTCGATGAGCTCGAAAGCGCGGCGCTGCTCAGGGGTGGGCTCGGTGAGGATGTCGATCTCGATGTTGGTGCCCTGGTAGCGGATTCGGTTGCGGGTCAGGGTGCCCAAGTGGTTGAGCACGGCGCGGAAGTTGCGTAGCACGGTGCCGTCGGGTGCTTGGTGGCGGGAGGCCTTGGCCTGGGCCGCCGCTGAGCGCTGCGCAGCCGCCACCGGGTTGTCGCGCTGAGGGGGGTCCTCGTCGGTTAAGGTCAGCGGCGCCCCCGTCGTCGAAGGTCAGTCCTAGCGGCAACGCCAGAAACCCCATCTCGCAAAGCAGGCCCATACGACGCCGTCGGATTGACCGGCAGCGCCCTCATAGGCCACCATCACCACACGGCCCCGCAACCGGAAACAACCCGGTCCCATACTCGTGGCAAAACGGTGGTCCCATCACCCTGGCAAGCGACAAATTTCGGGCAACGGAGCGCATTCGGGCGGGTCGAAGGGCCGCAGCACTCAGCGCAGCTCTGGCAACCGGGCCGTACCCGCGGCACTGTTCGGCACCCAGATGAATGCCAGACTCCGTCTCCGTTGATCGGACGTAATCGCGCTGTCATGCCTAGCTCCGGGCGATTTGTCTTGAACGAAGTGCGGCTGTAGTACTGGGCGTCAGCGCTTTTCGTCCTTATCTGGGCCTGGGGCATTCCCACCGCGACCTCCCGGCGAACTCGCCGGACGGGATCTCGCCTCGCTCAGGGTTGCGCACCGGCCAACTTTGCAAGCGACGCGATTTCGTTGATTCGTCGTACCGTCGAGGCGATCTCGTCGGCGAACTCCCTGCGCAGCTTGGACAGTTCGGGCGTCGTCGAGTCGAGCAAGCCGCGATGACGGGCGAGCCGCAACGCGGGTTTGAACAGTTCCAGCGATACCGATTCCTCACTGGCCAACCGCCGCTGCAGCACCCACTGCTTCCCGACCCGTAGGCATTCGTCGAGAAATCGCTTCTCGTCGAACTCTTCGTCGGCTTCCCACTCGCAAAGTCGATCGGCCACAACATGGTAGGCGTCCAGGAACGGCCGCAGCACCAGGTGGGCGGTATACGGCCGCACCTCCATCAACCAGCTACGGGCGTCGGCAGCGGAGAACGTGTCGAATAAGTCGGCGGCCGTCGGGTCTACCCCGGCCAGCTCCGCGCGCATCTCCTCGGTGAACTCGGCGCGTCCCGGGAAAAAGAAATCAAACTTCAACAAGTCGCGCAGCCGCAGCGACTCCTGTACCGCGACTTGTGCCGCGTCGCCGTCGGTTTCGGCCGCCGCGACCAACGACACTTCGCCGATCGCCCGATCCACCAGGATGTGGACGGCGGTATTGCGGTAGAAAGCGGCAACGAGGTGTTGCTGCGCCCCTACGCCCCAGATGGTTTCGGTGCCCGCGCCGTAGCTCGACAGCACACCTGAGGCGACCAGCTCGTGCAGCGTCCGGCGGATCGTCGTCCGATCGGTCAGGTTGACACCCCCCGCCACCGGGCAGCCGCGCCCCTCGATATAGCGAGCCAGCGGCGCGATGGTGCCGAGCACCTCGTCGAGGGTCAGGGACCGATCCGCGGCGAGCAACGCCAGGCACACGACAGCGGTAACGGTGACCGGGGCCGCACGGTTGATCCGGTAGCAGGTATCCAGCGCGATCCGCTCGACGGCATGACCGCCGTCCGGGTGGTCTGCGCGCAACTCGGCGAGCCGTTCGCGAACCGGTATCGGCGTGCCGAAGTCAAGGTAGGCTCGGCCCAGCCGATCACTTTGTGACCGCGCGAAATTCACCAGCCACCTCAGATTCTCCGGCCGCTTGCGGCCGCCGCGTGCCTCCGTCGTCATCAGCGGCACCTCATGCAGCTGCTCGTAGACGATCGACACCGGGATGATCACCGGATCGGTGCCGGGCGAGGCGTCGACGGCGTCGACAACGTACCGCAGAATCCCGTACACCGGTGGTCGGAGCTTTCCGGTCCGGGTGCGCCCACCCTCGATCGACCAGCACAGATTCTGGCGATTGCGGATGAGCTGGCCGATATAGGAACGCAACGCCAAACGATAGACCGGAATGTCGGCGGTCGACCGCCGGATGAAGACGACGCCCGTGCGGCGGGCGATGGCCCCGACTGGAAAGAAATTCAGGTTCTCGCCACCCATCGTGAACGGCGCGTCGATACCATGCGCCATAAGCGCAACCGGCAAGATGAACCCGTCCAGGTAGGACCTGTGCGACATCAGGAACAGCAGCGAGTGCTTGCGGTTCAAAGCCCGAACCCGCCGAGCCTGTTCCTCGTCGACCTCGACATCGTGCGCGCGGTTCAACCACTGCCCGAAGTCATCCCATACCCTCTCGACCCGCGCTGAATGCGTCGCCGCCATCTCCCGCAGATATCCGGCAGCCTCGGACCTGACGTCCGACGGTTCCCTGTCCAGCTTTCGCGCGAGCCGCTCAAGCGCCTGGTCAAAGCCATCGTCGGCGAGCAGCTGGCGCACCTCCCGTGTATCGGAGGGAAGACCCGACCCGGGTTCGTGGCCGACACCGACGCGTTGCAAGATCCTCCGGGCGCCGATCCTGTCGAGGGCGCTCGCCACTGCGGGCTGCTCGATGGGTTTGTTGTTCATCTGCCGCCTCGCCCGTGCCGCCAATCACTCGACTCAAAGTCTGCTCGGCGGCCGTGGGGGGTGCAAGGAAATAGCGTGTTTGCCTCAACGCCCCCAAAGCCCACCAGGGTTTTGCGCAGCCGCACAATCTTTTCTTCTTCAAGCTCGGCACCGACCACGCGGGAATTGTGATGCGGGCGGCGGGAGCGCGGTTCGAACGCCGCCGCACCCACGGTCTCGTAGCGTTTGACCAGCTGGTGCATCCATGGCGGGACAGGTCGTAGACGAGAAGGGCAATGTGGTGTCGCGATTCCCGCACTTTCGGCAAGGGGGGCGGGGTATCAGTATCGGCGTCGCGTTGGGCAGGACGGTGTTGGGCTAGGTTCGCGCGGGTGTGGCACGGCGGATCGTGCTGACGGTGCTCCAGTCCCAAGCCCGTTCGGGGCCGCGCTGTGGAATACGGCGCTGCTATTCCGCAAGCCCGCTTGGTTGCGCGAGAAGCGCGGGTACGACGTGCTGCCCAGCGTGCAGTGGATCCCGTTCGTGACTTTCCTGCAAGTGTCGGCCGACATGGCCGTCGCCGTCGCCGTCTCCGACGGGCACGGACACCGCTACGTCAAAGACATCGCCAACGCGTGGGCGGCGATCCTGCAACCCCCGGGATGGACAGCGGACAAGACCGACCGGCTTCGTCTGCTGCTACACGCAAACGAGTAAGCCGATCGCCGTGTGATCACCTTGTCATGCGAGGATGCACGTTAGCTGGCCTGCTCTTCGCTCGCAGGCGATCGGGAGGTTCGACATGACGGTGGCCCGGGGTGTGGAGCGAACCCGAGTCGATGGGTTCGGCCGGCTCGATCTGGGCTTGCGGCAGGCCAGCGACTGGTATTTGTGGGGACCCTATCTGAGCGAAAGGCAGTGGGGCACAGTCCGCGAAGACTACAGCGCCGACGGCGACGCGTGGACCTACCTGCCGCACGATCACGCGCGCTCGCGCGCCTACCGCTGGGGCGAGGACGGGCTGGCGGGCTTCTGCGACATTGAGCAGCGGCTGTGTTTGGCGCTGGCGTTGTGGAACGGGCGCGACCCCATTCTGAAGGAGCGGGCCTTTGGCTTGACCGGGACCGAGGGCAATCACGGCGAGGACGTCAAGGAGTACTGGTGGTACCTCGACGCTTTACCCAGCCACACGTGGAATAGCTGGCGCTACCACTATCCGCAGCAGGCGTTCCCTTACCAGCAGCTGCTGGATAAGAACCGGCGGCGCGGCAAGTTCGATTTTGAGTACGAGCTGCTCGACACCGGCGTCTTCGACGACGACCGCTATTGGATCGTCGATGTGCACTACGCCAAGGCCGACCCGACCGACGTACTGATGACGATCGGCGTGACCAACGCCGGGCCGGAAACCGAACTGCTGCACGTGCTGCCGACTCTCTGGTACCGCAACACCTGGTCCTGGGACGTCAGGACGGTCGCGCCGACGCTGGCTGCCACCGCCGCCGGCGCGGTGGCCGCCGAGCACCCCTTCCTTGGTGAGCTCGAGCTGCTGCCCGGGCCGGCCCCGCCGGGCGGTGGCCCGGAGCTGCTGTTCTGCGACAACGAGACGAATGTTGCTCGGCTGTACGGGGTTACGGAGGCCTCGCGGTGGCCCAAAGACGGCATCAACGACCATGTCGTGTCCGGGGCAGACACCGTCAGCCCGCAGCGGCGGGGCACCAAGTGCGCGGCGTGGTACCGGCTCACGGTGGACCCGGGCGCGACCGCCGAGCTGCGGCTGCGGCTGCGTCGGGCCGGTACCGGGCCGGACCCGGCCACGGCCCTGGGCGCGGAGTTCACCCGGGTGGTGGACCAGCGGCGCGCCGAGGCCGACGAGTTCTACGCCGAACTCACCCCGGCCGCGGCGTCGGCCGATGAGGCCGCGGTGATGCGCCAGGCGTTCGCCGGGTTGCTGTGGAGCAAGCAGTTCTATTACTACGGGGTGGCCCGCTGGCTTGACGGTGACCCGACCCAGCCGCCACCCCCGGCGCAGCGGAAATCTGGCCGCAACGCCCGCTGGCGCAATTTCGAGGCGTTCGACGTGATGTCGATGCCCGACACCTGGGAGTACCCGTGGTTTGCGGCGTGGGACTTGGCGTTTCACTGCGTCGCGCTGGTGCACGTCGATCCGGCGTTCGCGAAGTACCAGCTGTCGCTGCTGTGCCGCGAGTGGTTTCAACACCCCAACGGGGCGCTGCCCGCCTACGAGTGGGATTTCTCCGATGTCAATCCGCCGGTGCAGGCCTGGGCGGCGCTGGAGGTGTTTGGTATCGACGGGGGCCGCGACTTCGACTTTCTCAGCCGGATTTTCGACAAGCTGTTGGTGAACTTCACCTGGTGGGTGAACCGGCAGGACGCCAACGGCTCCAACCTGTTCGAGGGCGGGTTCATGGGGCTGGACAACATCGGCCCGCTGGACCGATCCCACCTTCCCGTCCGAGGTGTCCTGGAACAGTCCGACGCCACCGGGTGGATGGCGGGGTACGCGCTGTCGATGGCCACGATTGCGGCGATCCTTTACGGGTCGGGGCAGCGACCCACGCTCGATTTGGTGCAGAAGTTCCTTGAGCACTTCGCCGGCATCGCGGACGCACTGCAGACGGTGGGTGTCTGGGACCAGCGCGACGGCATGTTCTATGACCGGATTGTGCTGCCCGATGGCGAAGCGGTCCCGGTCCGGGTGCGCTCGATGGTCGCGATGATCCCGCTGCTCGCCGCGGCGGTGGTCAACGAGCAGGCCATCGACCAATCGTTGGTGACGGACAAGGGGTTCGCCGACTACCTGCGACGCCGTGGGCTGGGCAGCACCGAGGACATGGCCGCCGCGGGGATCCTGCGCGGCACGCCCGGCCAGCGGCGGCTACTGGTCGGGGTAACCAGCCTCGAGCGGGTCCGTCGGCTCTGCCAAACCCTATTCGACCCCGCCGAGTTCCTCTCGCCGCACGGGCTGCGTTCCTTGTCGGCCTACCACAGGGACCATCCGTACGTTTTGGACATCAGCGGCGTGCGCGCCGCCATCGACTACGAGCCCGCCGAGTCGACCACCGCGATGTTCGGCGGCAACTCCAACTGGCGGGGCCCGGTGTGGTTTCCGCTCAACTACCTCGCCGCGACGGCACTGGAGCGCTACCACGAATTCTTCGGTGCCGATCTGACGATCGAATACCCGACCGGTTCGGGCAGCTGCGTCACCCTCGACGCGGTCGCCTCCGACCTTTGGGAACGCATGGTGTCGATCTTCCTTGTCGGCAGCGACGGATCCCGGCCCTGCTTCGGTGGGGTGAGCCGGTTTCAGGCCGACCCCCGCTGGCGGAACAACCTGCTATTTTTCGAGTACTTCCACGGCGATAACGCCGCGGGCCTGGGCGCATCCCATCAAACCGGGTGGACCGCGCTGGTGGGCGACGTGATCCGCCGCCGCCACCGGGCCTACCCCACGGTATCGCAGGTCATCCAGCGGCTCGTGCCGGGTGAGGGGACCCGATGAGCCCGAAAATCCTGCCCGGCCGCGCCTACCCGCTGGGCGCCACACCCAGCGCCGACGGCACGAACTTCGCCGTGGCATCGGCCGGCGACGAGGTCACCCTGTGCCTGTTCGACCCCGATGGTGTCGAGACACGGCTGCTGCTACCCGAACGTGACGGCGACACTCGGCACGGCTTTGCGACGAGAACTCCGGCCACGACCACACCAAAGAGGAATCCACCGACATGGGCGAAGAACGCGACACCACTGCCACCGCTGTTCGAGGGGTGAACCAGCGCGGAGTTGCCCTCGAAGAACTGGTACAGGAACCAACCGCCGAGGAAGAACCATGCCGGGATTCTGACCGGGAACCACGCCACGAACGTAAGGATGCGTGAGTTGGGATAGAGCACGAAATCGGCACCCAGCACGGCGGCGATCGCGCCGCTGGCGCCCAGGGTTGGTATCTGCGCGTCGGACGCCGTGCCGAAGAGCAGCGTCATCGCGGTCTGCATCATGATTGCGGCGAATCCGCCGGCGAAGTAAAAGACCAGATAGCCCAGCCGCCCCAACGCGTCCTCGACGTTCTTGCCGAAGATCGCCAAGAACAGCATGTTGCCGAGGATGTGATCCCAGCCGGCATGCATGAACATGGCCGTGATCCAACCAACACCCCAGGGCAAGCCAACGTGGCAGGCGTTATCGACATCGCACGGATAGAACGACGCCTGGTTAACCGCCGCCTCCCCGTTCGGCAACTCGTAAAACAGAAAGACCGCGAAGTTGGCGACGATCAGCGCGACATTGACAATCGGGAACCGGCGGGCCGGAATGCCATCGGAGTAAGGGATCATGTCACCACTTCCGAGGCGCCGGAGCCGGCGCGGGGCGCCCGTTGTGGTGTTTGAGGATGATTTCCGATTTCATGAATCCGCACCTCGCGAAACGGCTGATCGCGGAGCGGTTTTCGGCGATCGTTGCCAATTCCCAGCCCAAACCCGCCGCGCGCGGTCCCACCGTACTCTGTCGCTGGCCAGACCAAGCACAAACCTGCTCGACGAGGTGTTCGGCATCATCCCTGGGCCACACCCGTCGCCGAACTGGTCAACGACACAAATCCAACGGCGCCGCCAACTCATCAGCGCCCCGACTAGTGGTCCGTTCACGGTGTCATGCCTCCTTGAGCAGTACGGGTGATGACTCATCCTGTCGATCCC
>NZ_DATFZD010000133.1:0-2307 GCF_035314665.1 Mycobacterium sp.
GTAGTGGGTGTCGCCGGTGTGCCGAACGGTGTAGATGAACGTTCCGCCTGGCCGCAGCACTCGCCGAACCTCATTCACGATGGCGTGGATTTCCTTGGTCGACAGGGCCATACACAATGCCATGTGCGCGAATACCGCATCGACTGCTCCGCACTCGAGAGGCAGGGGTTCGCGCAGATCGTGCACTGTCGCCGAGACCTGCGCGGCCACGCCTTGAGCTTGGGCGGCTCGGCGGATTTGGTCGACCGCAACAGCACTGAAGTCGGTGGCCACCACCCCTGAAGCCCTGCTCGGCGAAATACAGGGCATCCCGGCCGTGACCGGCCGCTAACTCTAAGACCAGCTCGGCACTGGCGGCCTTGAACACCTGCGCCGCGTACACCGCTGGCGCCGACGGCGCAGAGCCATACATATCGGGGTGCGCCCGGTAGGTGTCTTGCCAGTGCTGGCGCTGCGCTGCGCTCAGATCTGGCTGCTCGTGCGACATCCGTACGCATACCTCACGGTCGGGAGTTGGTTGTTCACACTCACAACGGCTAACTGTCCAGGGCTTGCTCGAGCACCTCCTTCAGCTTTTCCAAGTGCTTGGGTAGCCGCATACGCACCTGGGGGCGGACGACCAGTGGAAGGAGGAGCTTTCCGACGCCGTGCGCCTCGAACTCGAAGGCAATCGTGACGCGAGACCGCGCCCCGTCATCGAGCGGCTCAATCGTGCCTTTGGCGATTGCCGTAGTCGGGCCGCCGACCCCTCGCACCTTCCAGGACTTCGGAGGACTGAGTTCGGTTATCTCCTCGGTGGTCGACAATGTCCGGGGACCGACGCGCCGGGTGACGGCGGCCAGGGAGCCGACTCTAACCGGGGTGTTGCCTTCCCAATGTGCCGAGACAACATTGCCCTGCCACTCGGGGAAACGTGACGCGTCCGTCACGTACCAGAACACGTCCTCAGGGCGAAGGGATATGTCAACGGTCGCCGCGATCGACTTCATCTCGCCTCCTCATCGTGTCGATGGTGTTCATGTGATTGGGCTGCGCGAAGGGCGTCGCGAGTCAGCGATCACCCTTGGTTTGGTTGCGCCGCTATGACTCGCGGGCGACGATCACCACCGTCGGCGCCGCATGCGCGACGGCCGTGCTCACCGAGCCCAGCAGCATGCCGGCGAATCCGCCGCGACCGTTACTGCCGACGACGACGAGTTGTGCGGACTCCGAGTGCTCGACAAGTTGACGAGCCGGCTGATCGCACACCACCACACGTTGCACCGTGACATCGGGGTAGCGCTCCTGCCATCGGGCGAGCCACTCGGCCAGCGCCTCTTGTGCCTGCACTTCCATCGTCGCGAGATCCAGACCTGGCATTTCCGGCATGCTGACATCCGACCACGCATGCAGTGCCACCAAGTCCACACCCCGGCGGAAGGCCTCGTCAAAGGCGATCTCCGTCGCCAGTTCCGATGCGGGCGAACCGTCGATTCCCACCAGCACCGGTGCCTGCGCGGGCGGCGGGGCCTCATTATGGACGACCGCGACCGGGCAATGCGCATGGTTCACAAGGCCGGTGCTGACCGAGCCGAACCCGACCCGGCAAAACGCGCCGTCGCCCCGGCATCCTACGACCATCATGTCGGCACGCTTGGACTCATTGACGAGCGTGGAAACGGTCGGGCCATGTACCACCACGCTTTACACGAACGGCGGGCTGATGGCGGTGTGCCGCCAGGTGGGGGTGCTGTCGGCGACCGCCCTGCGCGCGTCTTCGAGAATTCGCCTCGCTTTGTCGTCCTGCCACTCGAAATAGTCTTGAGGAATCGGAATCTCCGGCCACGGCGCAACCGCCGGCACGACCGGTGCGACGACGTGCATGAGTGTTAGCGGAACATTGCGCATCGCAGCATCGCGAGCCGCCCAGTCGACCGCCGCCATTGACGACGCTGATCGGTCGACGCCGACCAAAATGCCACGATGAGTTTCGGAGCCGGACATTTCGTTTCCCCGTTTCTGTCGTATTGGCAGCTTCACGCATGACCGTAGGACGACCTTCGCAGAAGATCAGGTGGCAATGGTCACCGATTTGTTCGCCTAACGGCCTTACGCCGTCGACGGCTCGCGACTCATTCGCTGTACTCCGGTGGCGTTTATCGAAGCGTTAGCCCGTCGGCGGCGTTACCCGCCAACCACCTTCGTGTCGCATGTCAGGTGTGTGGCGGGCCGAAATTCAGACAACGACTAACCGTCGGCAGGCTCGTCTAGGCCGCTGTGCCCGTGGCAATCCAGGACAGCACACCGCCGCCGCTTGGACGTAACCTC
>NZ_DATFZD010000134.1:0-27655 GCF_035314665.1 Mycobacterium sp.
TGGCCACTTCGATCATCGCCGGTGAGCGATCGACGGCGTCGACCCGTTCGACTCGGCTAGCCAGGCGGGTCGCGAACGATCCGGCGCCGCAACCGACGTCGAGCACACGATGGCAGCGCTGCGGTAGTTGGCGGAGCAGTAGCCGGTGGTAGTAGGCGTTGTGGTCCCAGTCGAGCACGCTCGCGAGGTTAATGGCACAGCCCCGTATCCTTTGGTGCGACGACCTCAAGGTGATTCGAGATGAAGGGTACGAGTGGGCGAGGACAGGCGCGGCGGCACCGGCGAAGGGCGACCGAGGCGCGCGCTGCAGTCCCAAGCACCAACTTCGGGCCCGGGACGTGCGCGTAGAACGCAGCCCCAGCATCCGTCTCCCGACGATGACGGCGCTGCCCCGCAGATCCCGCCCGACATCGAGGCGAAGCAATTGGCGCCCGAAATCCGCCGCGAGCTCAGCACTTTGGACCGGGCCACGGCCGACGCCATCGCCCGGCATCTGGTCGCCGCCGGCGAGCTAATTGACGACGACCCCGAAGCGGCGCTGAACCACGCGCGGGCCGCCCGGGCCCGCTCGGGCCGTATCGCCGCGGTCCGGGAGGCCGTTGGTATCGCGGCCTATCGCTGTGCGGACTGGGCGCAGGCGCTTGCCGAACTGCGCGCGGCCCGCAGGATGGGCAGCAAATCCCCGCTGCTTCCGCTGATCGTCGACTGCGAACGCGGCCTCGGCCGGCCCGAGCGGGCGCTGGAGCTGGCGCGTGGGCCAGAGGCGGCCCAGCTCAGCGGGGACGAAGCCGATGAGTTGCGGATCGTCGCCGCGGGCGCCCGCGCCGACCTTGGTCAGCTCGAACAAGCCCTGACCGTCCTGTCCACACCGCAACTGGACCCGGCCCGGACCGGGACGATCGCCGCCCGCCTCTTCTACGCCTACGCAGAGACGCTGCTCGCGCTCAACCGCGGCGACGAGGCGCTGCAATGGTTCCTGCACGCCGCGGCGGCCGACGTCGAAGGGGTCACCGATGCCGAGGACCGGGTGAGCGAGCTTGGCTGACGTGGGAACGCTTGCGCAGCAATACGATTGCCTACTTCTCGATCTGGACGGAACGGTGTTTCGCGGCCATGAGCTGACCGAGGGTGCCGCGGAGTCGTTGGACAAGGTGCGCGGCCGCAAGCTCTTCGTCACCAACAACGCCTCGCGCAGTGCCGATGAGGTCGCCACGCACCTGCGCGACATCGGTCTCGAGGCCACCGCCGACGATGTTGTCACCAGCGCACAAAGCGCCGCCCACCTGTTGGCCGCTCGGCTGGCGCCCGACTCGCGCGTGCTGATCGTCGGCACCGATTCGCTGGCCGACGAAATCGCGGCCGTCGGACTTCGGCCGGTGCGCCTATTCGAAGACAAACCGCACGCCGTGGTCCAGGGCCACTCACCCGAAACCGGCTGGATCAACCTCGCCGAGGCGGCGTTGGCCATCCGCGCCGGCGCGATGTGGGTGGCGGCCAACGTCGACGCCACCCTGCCCACCGAACGCGGTCTGCTGCCCGGCAACGGCTCCATGGTGGCCGCTTTGAGAGCAGCGACCGATGCCGAGCCCCAGGTCGCGGGCAAGCCGTCACCGACGTTGCTGACGGATGCCTTGGCACGGGGCGACTTTCGCACGCCGCTGGTAGTCGGCGACCGGTTGAACACCGATATCGCCGGTGCCAACGCCGCCGGGCTGCCCAGCTTGATGGTGCTGTCCGGCGTCAATTCCGCGCGGGACGCGGTGCACGCCGTGCCTGAACAACGCGCCACCTACATCGGCTACGACCTGCGTTCGCTGCACCAGGACGCCGATGTCCTGGCGGTGGCCCCGCAACCGGCGTGGCACGTCGAGACGAAGGACACGTCGGTAACGGTCAGCACCGGAGGCGACGGGTCGGAAAGCGATGATCTGTCGATCGTTCGAGCCGTCGCCAACGCCGTCTGGGCGAGCAACTGCGACGCGCAAGCCGTCACGATCGAGGCCGGCGACGACACCGCACACGATGCCCTGCAACGGTGGTCACTCGTCTCAATCCGCTAGCGTAGGAATGCGATGACCGATCCTGATGAAATTCGCGCTCGGATCGACGCCGTGCTCGCCGAGCTACCCGATCCCGCCGACGTCGAGAACGTGCCCGCGGAAGCCGATCTCGAAGAGTTAGCGCGCCGCCTGTCTGAAGCGCACGACATGCTGGTGCGGGCGCTGGAGTCGGCGGAGAAGGGCTGAGTGCGCCGTGTCCCGGCGTGCCCGTGTTGACGCCGAGCTGGTCCGTCGCGGGCTGGCTCGGTCTCGACAGCAGGCCGCGGAATTGATCGGCGCCGGCAAGGTCAGCATCGACGGCATGCCGGCGGTCAAACCGGGCACCGCCGTCGCGGCCACAGCCACGCTGAGGGTCGCCGACGACGCCGAGCGCGGCTGGGTGTCGCGCGGAGCCCACAAGCTCATCGGCGCCCTCGACACGTTCGGCATCGCCGTTGAGGGTCGGCGCTGTCTGGATGCCGGCGCGTCGACGGGTGGCTTCACCGAGGTCTTGCTGGATCGCGGTGCACGCGAAGTGGTCGCCGTTGACGTGGGCTACGGCCAGCTGGCTTGGTCGCTGCGGTCGGATCCTCGGGTGGTCGTCGTCGAGCGGACCAATGTGCGGGAGCTGGCACCGGCGGCGGTCGGCGACCCGGTTGAGGTCGTGGTCGCTGACCTGTCCTTCATCTCGCTGACCACAGTGTTGCCCGCGCTGACTGGATGCGCGTCGCAGAACGCGGATATCGTTCCAATGGTGAAGCCGCAGTTCGAGGTGGGCAAAGGTCAGGTGGGCGCCGGCGGGGTGGTGCACGACCCCGACCTGCGGGCGGGCTCGGTGCTGGGCGTCGCGCGTCGCGCCCAGGAGCTGGGATGGCATACCGTCGGGGTCACCGCCAGCCCGCTGCCTGGTCCGGCGGGCAACGTCGAGTATTTCCTGTGGCTGCGCGCCCAGACCGATCGGGGCCTAGTTGCTGATCAGCTGGAACGCGCCGTACACCACGCTGTGGAAGCCAGTCCGGTGACGATGCGGGCCGGTGCGGCCCGGGGAGGAACCGGACAATCAGGAGCGAGTCGCAATGACAAATGAGCGCACCGTCCTGCTGGTGGTTCACACCGGACGCGAGGAAGCTACCGACACCGCGCGTCGGGTCGAGAAAGTGCTGGAGGACAACAACATTGGCCTCCGGGCGCTGTCCGCCGAAGCGGTCGACAGGGCGTCGCTGCACCTGAGCCAGGACGATACGCGCGCGGTCGGGGTCGGGATCGAGGTCGTCGACGCCGATCCGGATGCTGCGAACGGCTGCGAGCTGGTGCTGGCACTCGGCGGCGACGGGACTTTTCTGCGCGCCGCGGAACTCGCGCGCAATGCGGACATTCCGGTGCTGGGCGTGAACCTGGGCCGGATCGGTTTCCTGGCCGAAGCCGAGGCCGACGCCATCGACACCGTGCTCGAGCATGTCGTCGCCCGGAGCTATCGGATCGAAGAGCGCTTGACGCTCGACATCGCGTTGCGGGTCAAGGGCGAGGTCATCGACCACGGCTGGGCGCTCAACGACGCCAGCCTGGAAAAGGGACCGCGGCTGGGAGTTCTCGGGGTGGTTCTCGAAGTCGACGGCCGCCCGGTGTCGACGTTCGGCTGCGACGGGGTGTTGGTGTCAACCCCCACCGGATCGACGGCTTACGCCTTCTCGGCGGGCGGGCCGGTGCTGTGGCCGGATCTGGAGGCGCTGCTGGTGGTGCCCAACAACGCCCACGCCCTGTTTGCCCGCCCGATGGTGACCAGCCCGGACGCTGCCATCGCCATCGAAATCGAAGCCGACGGGCACGACGCAATCGTGTTCTGCGACGGGCGCCGGGAGATGCTGGTTCCGGCCGGTGCACGGTTGGAGGTGCGGCGCTGCGAGGTGTCGGTGAAATGGGCGCGGCTGGATAGCGCGCCGTTCACCGACCGCCTGGTGCGTAAGTTCCGCTTGCCGGTCACCGGCTGGCGTGGACGGTAGCGGTGCTCAGTGAGATTCGGATCGAGGCGTTGGGCGCCATCAGCGTCGCCACGGCCGAGTTCGACCGTGGTCTGACGGTCCTGACCGGCGAGACCGGCACCGGTAAGACGATGGTGGTCACGGGTCTGCACCTGCTGGGCGGCGCGCGGGCCGACGCCAACCGGGTGCGCTCGGGCGCCGAGCGCGCCGTCGTCGAAGGGCGCTTCACCACTGCCGATCTCGACCAGAAGGCCGTCGCGCAGGTCGACGAGATGCTGGACGCCTCAGGAGCCGAGCGCGACGAGGACGGCAGCATCATCGCGTCGCGCTCGGTCAGCCGCGACGGCCCGTCGCGGGCTTACCTCGGCGGGCGCAGCGTGCCGGCCAAATCGCTCAGTGGTTTCACCAACGAACTGCTCACTCTGCACGGCCAAAACGACCAACTGCGGCTGATGCGGCCCGACGAGCAACGCGGCGCGCTCGACCGGTTCGCGGCCGTTGGCGCGCGGCTGGAGCGCTATCGCAAACTGCGCGATGCGTGGCAGTCGGCGCGGCACGACTTCGCCGACCGAAGCAAGCGGGCCCGCGAATTGGCCCAGGAGGCAGACCGACTCAAATTCGCGCTGCACGAGATCGACGCCGTCGACCCCGCACCCGGTGAGGATGACGCGCTGATCGCCGACATCCGCCGGCTTTCGGAATTGGACGCCCTGCGCGAGGCCGCGGCCAGTGCCCGCGTCGCGTTGACCGGCGCGGGGGAGGAGACAGCTGCCGAACCCGTGTCGGCGGCCGACGGTCTGGGAATAGCGAAGACGACGCTGGAGTCGACCGACGATGCCAAGCTGCGGGGGCTGGCCGATCAGCTCAGCGAGGCGTTGACCGTGGTCGACGATGTCGCGCGCGAACTCGGCGACTATCTAAACGAATTGCCGGCCGACGCAAGCACTTTGGATACCAAGCTGGCCCGGCAAGCCGAACTTCGCACACTCACCCGCAAATACGCCGCCGACATCGACGGCGTGCTGCTGTGGGCTCGTGAAGCGCGAGACCGGCTGGCTCACCTGGATGTCTCTGAAGAGGCGCTGGTCGGCCTGCAACGTCGCGTCGACGATTTGGCGATCGAATTAGCTTCCGCTGCAACTGAACTCAGCAAGGCGCGCAGTCAGTCGGCCAAGCGACTGGCCAAAGACGTCACCGGCGAGTTATCCGGCCTGGCAATGTCGGATGCCGAATTCACCATCACCGTGTCGACGATGCCGGCCGGCGACGACGACCCCGCCGCGCTGACGCTGCCTTCGGGCGGGCGGGCCCATGCCGGCGGTGACGGTGTCGACCAGGTCGAGTTCGGCTTCGCCGCGCATCGCGACATGACGGTGCTGCCGCTGTCCAAAAGCGCATCCGGCGGCGAGTTATCGCGCGTGATGTTGGCCCTGGAGGTGGTGCTGGCGGCATCGATGACGGGCACCACGATGGTGTTCGACGAGGTCGACGCCGGCGTGGGTGGCCGGGCAGCGGTGCAGATCGGGCGGCGCCTGGCCCGGTTGGCCCGCTCCCGTCAGGTCATCGTGGTGACGCACCTGCCGCAGGTGGCGGCCTACGCCGATGTACACCTGATGGTCGATAGCACCGGGAAAAACGGTGCCAGCGGAGTTCGGCGCCTCGACGGCGGCGACCGGGTCGCCGAGTTGGCCAGGATGCTGGCCGGGCTCGGTGAGTCCGACACGGCTCGCGCCCATGCGCGAGAACTGCTGGAGGCCGCCGACTGTGACCGGATTGCGACCTCGTAACGACATTCAAATCTGTGACAGGTGTGACAGGATGTAACTTCTGAGGCTGTTGTTACGGCGCGCCTCCCCCCTCGGGCTTACCTTCACCGACAGAATCGCCTCCATGAGTGTGACCACGAGGATGACGGCGCTTATCACCCGTAGTAACCCCATCCGGCCGGGTGTCGTTGGCACCGCCCGCGTCGACCGGGACATCGACCGACTGCTGCGGCGGGTGTGCCCCGGCGACATCGTCGTCCTCGATGTGCTGGACCTCGACCGGATCACCGCGGATGCGCTCGTCGACGCCGAAATCGCCGCCGTGGTCAACGCATCCACGTCGGTCTCGGGCCGGTATCCGAACCTGGGTCCCGAGGTGCTCGTGGCCAACGGCGTCACCCTCATCGATGAGACGGGACCCGAGGTCTTCAAGAAGATCAAGGACGGCGCGAAGATCCGGCTGCACAACGGCGGCGTCTACTCCGGCGACCGCCGATTGATCCGGGGCACAGAGCGCACCGACCACGAGATCGCCGAACTGATGCAGGAAGCCAAGAGCGGATTGGTCGCTCACCTCGAGGCGTTCGCCGGCAACACCATCGAGTTCATCCGCAGTGAAAGCCCGCTGCTGATCGACGGGGTCGGCATCCCCGACGTCGACGTCGACCTACGGCGCCGCCACGTCGTCATCGTCGCCGACGAGGATCACGCCGCCGATGACGTCAAAAGCCTCAAACCATTCATCAAGGAATACCAACCAGTCCTGATCGGTGTCGGCACCGGCGCCGAAGTGTTGCGCAAGGCGGGATATCGCCCGCAACTCATCGTCGGCGATCCCGACGAGCTGAGCACCGAAGTCCTGAAGTGCGGCGCCCACGTGGTGTTGCCGGCCGACGCCGACGGCCACGCACCGGGCCTGGAGCGCATCCAGGATCTCGGTGTCGGAGCGATGACCTTTCCCGCCGCGGGTTCGCCCACCGACCTGGCGCTGCTACTGGCCGACCACCACGGCGCCGCGCTGCTGGTGACCGCCGGCCACAGCGCCAACATCGAAACGTTCTTCGACCGGTCGCGTCAGCAGAGCAACCCCTCGACCTTCCTCACCAGGCTGCGGGTGGGGGAGAAGGTGGTGGACGCCAAAGCGGTTGCCACGCTGTACCACAACCGAATTTCCGGCGGCGCGATCGCATTGCTGATCATGACGATGCTGATCACGATCATCGTCGCGCTCTGGGTGTCGCGCACCGACACCCTGGTGATGCATTGGGCCGTCGAATATTGGAACCATTTCACTCTCTGGGTGCAGCATTGGGTCCACTAGGACAGGTATAGATGTGATATCTCTACGCCAGCACGCGATTTCGCTGGCCGCCGTGTTTGTGGCGCTGGCGATCGGAGTGGTGCTCGGCTCCGGCTTCCTATCGAACAACCTGCTGTCCGGAATGCGCGACGAATCGCGAAATCTGCACGGGCAGATCGACGCGCTTAACGGCCAGAAGAACGCTCTGAACCAAAACCTCAGATCCGCAGACGCTTTCGATTCTCAGATGGCGGGTCGGATGGTGCATGACGCGCTCAACGGCAAGTCGATGGTGATCTTCCGCTCCCCGGACGCAAAGGATGACGACGTCGATGCGGTGTCGAAGCTCGTCGGCCAGTCCGGCGGAGCCGTCGCTGGCACGGTGACGTTGACGCAGGAGTTCGTCGACGCCAACTCGGCGGAGAAGCTGCGGTCGGTGGTCAACTCGTCGATCCTGCCGGCCGGTGCTCAACTGAGCACCAAACTCGTCGACCAAGGCTCGCAGGCCGGCGACCTGCTCGGGATCGCGCTGCTGATCAACCGGGATCCCGCCGCCCCGACCGTCGACGACGCGCAGCGCGACACCGTGCTGGCCGCGCTGCGTGACACCGGCTTTATCGGCTACGGCAACCAGCACGTCGGCGCGGCGAACGCCGCGGTAGTCATCACCGGTGGTGGCCTGGGCGAGGACGCCGGCAACCAGGGTGTGAGCGTGGCCCGGTTTGCGGCCGCGCTGGCCCCGCACGGCTCGGGTGTGGTGCTTGCCGGCCGCGACGGCTCATCGGGTGGGACGGCGGCCGTCGCGGTGGCCCGCGCCGACGCCTCGGTGACCTCGGCGATCAGCACCGTCGACGACCTGAACGCCGAGTCCGGACGAATTACCACGATTCTGGGCATGGCCGACCTGGCCAACGGCGGCCGCACCGGTCAATACGGCACCGGTCACGGCGCCACCGGCCTCACCGTCGCGTCGTAGCCGCCCCGCCGGGCGTGTCAGCAACGACGCGGCGACGCGGATGTTAGGGTGGGTTTCCGTGGGTCGGCAGGCCCAAAAAGAGTTGGCCAACAGCCAAAAGCCTAGCCATTCGCCGTCTTCACGGAGGTCGCTACATTGCGCAGGCATCCGCAGGGCGCCACCAAGCACCTCTTCGTCAGCGGTGGCGTCGTATCGTCGCTGGGTAAGGGACTGACCGCCAGCAGCCTGGGGCAGTTGCTGACCGCACGCGGGCTGCAGGTGACGATGCAAAAGCTGGACCCCTACCTCAATGTCGACCCCGGCACCATGAACCCGTTTCAGCACGGCGAGGTCTTCGTCACAGAGGACGGCGCCGAGACCGACCTCGACGTAGGTCACTACGAGCGCTTCCTCGACCGCGACCTGTCCGGCTCGGCGAATGTCACGACCGGACAGATCTATTCGACAGTGATCGCCAAAGAGCGCCGCGGCGAGTACCTCGGAGACACCGTCCAGGTGATCCCACACATCACCGACGAGATCAAAAGCCGCATCCTGGCGATGGCGAAGCCGGACGCCGACGGGAACCGCCCGGATGTCGTCATCACCGAAATCGGTGGCACCGTGGGCGATATCGAGTCGCAGCCCTTTCTGGAGGCGGCACGGCAGGTTCGTCATGATCTCGGCCGGGAGAACGTCTTCTTCCTGCACGTGTCGCTGATCCCGTACCTGGCGCCGTCGGGCGAATTGAAAACCAAACCGACCCAGCACTCGGTCGCCGCGCTGCGCAGCATCGGTATCACGCCGGATGCGTTGATCCTGCGCTGCGACCGCGATGTTCCCGAGTCGCTGAAGAACAAGATCGCGCTGATGTGTGACGTCGACATCGACGGCGTCATCTCCACTCCCGACGCGCCCTCGATCTATGACATCCCGAAGGTGCTGCACCGCGAAGAACTCGACGCCTACGTCGTACGCCGGCTCAACCTTCCGTTCCGCGATGTCGACTGGACCGAGTGGGACGACTTGCTGCGCCGGGTGCATGACCCGCAAGAAACGGTGCGAATCGCGTTGGTGGGCAAGTATGTTGACCTCTCGGATGCATATCTGTCGGTCGTCGAGGCACTGCGAGCGGCCGGGTTCAAGCACCGGGCGAAGGTGGAAATCCGCTGGGTGGGTTCCGACGACTGCGAGACGCCCCGCGGTGCGAGCGCGTTGCTCGACGACGTCCACGGCGTGCTGATCCCCGGCGGGTTCGGGATCCGCGGAATCGAGGGGAAGATCGGGGCTATCCGATATGCGCGGTCCAGGGGTCTGCCCGTCTTGGGGTTGTGCCTGGGGTTGCAGTGCATCGTGATCGAGGCGGCGCGTTCCGTCGGCATCGAGCAGGCCAACTCGGCAGAGTTCGATCCGGCGACACCGGACCCGGTCATCTCCACCATGGCCGACCAAACGCAGATCGTCGCCGGTGAAGCCGACCTCGGCGGCACCATGCGGCTGGGCGCGTATCCGGCGGTGCTCGAGCCGGGTTCCATTGTGGCCGAGGCGTATCAGTCCACGCAGGTGTCTGAGCGGCATCGGCATCGCTACGAGGTCAACAACGCCTATCGGGATCGGATCGCCGAAAGCGGGCTGAGATTCTCCGGGACGTCGCCTGACGGCCATCTGGTGGAGTTCGTTGAATACCCGCCGGAGATGCATTCGTTCGTCGTCGGCACCCAAGCGCATCCGGAGTTGAAGAGCCGGCCCACTCGTCCGCACCCGTTGTTCGTCGGCTTCATCGGAGCGGCCATCGACTACAAGGCGGCCGAGCGTCTGCCGATGGAGATTACCGAGCAGCCGTCGAACGGAAGTGAACAACGCGACGGCGTCGACACGTCGCTGGCCGAGCCCGAACCTGTTGCCCGTGGGTGAACACGCCTTCGAGACGATATCGTCCGAAACTCTGCACACCGGAAAGATTTTCGCCCTGCGCCGCGACGATGTCCGGATGCCCGGCGGGAAGATCGTGACGCGGGAGGTCGTCGAACACTACGGCGCGGTGGCCATCGTCGCGATCGACGACGACGGCCGCATCCCGATGGTCTACCAGTATCGCCATCCCTTCGGTCGGCGGCTGTGGGAACTGCCGGCCGGATTGCTCGACGTCAACGGCGAAGCCCCGCACCTGACCGCTGCCCGGGAACTTCGCGAGGAGGCCGGCCTGCAGGCACAGACCTGGCAGGTGCTGGTCGATCTGGATTCCACGCCGGGTTTCAGCGACGAGTCGGTGCGCGTCTATCTGGCAACCGATTTGACCCACGTAGACCGACCCGAGGCGCATGACGAAGAAGCCGATATGACCTTGCAGTGGTATCCCATCGACGAAGCGGTCCGCCGAGTGTTCAGCGGCGAGATCGTCAACGCCCTTGCGGTCGGAGGGATTTTAGCGGCATACGCGGTCAGGAATGGTCTCGCACAGCCGCGGCCGGTGGACACGCCGTGGGTGGACAAGTCGAAGAGCTTCGCCGCCCGGCAGGTGGCCCGGTGACGATGCGGGCCGGCACGGCCCGAGGAGGAGGCGGGCGATGGGATCCGGCCCAATGACGACGCTGGCGGTGCCGCTGGAGGGCCAGTTACAGGGCTACCTCGATCATCTGACGATCGAACGGGGTGTGGCGGCCAACACCTTGAGTTCCTATCGTCGCGACCTGCGCCGCTACTTCGAACACCTCACGTCGCGGGCCATCGACGACCTGGCCAACGTCAGCGAGCACGACGTCAGCGAATTCCTGGTGGCACTGCGGCGCGGCGATCCGCAGTCCGGGTCGGTGCCGTTGTCGGCGGTGTCGGCGGCGCGGACCCTGATCGCGGTGCGCGGCCTGCACCGGTTCGCCGCCGCCGAGGGCCTGGCCGCCGTCGACGTCGCGCAGGCCGTTAAGCCCCCGACACCCGGGCGGCGGCTGCCCAAAAGCCTGAGCCTCGACCAAGTGCTCGCGCTGCTGGCCGGCGCGGGAGGCGACAGCCCGTCCGACGGCCCGCTGACGCTGCGCAACCGCGCGCTGCTCGAATTGCTTTACTCCACCGGCGCACGGATCTCGGAAGCGGTCGGACTCGACGTCGACGACATCGACACGCACGCCCGGTCGGTACTGCTGCGCGGTAAGGGCGGAAAACAGCGCTTGGTCCCCATCGGACGGCCGGCGGTGCAGGCGTTGGACGCCTATAAGGTGCGCGGGCGTTCAGAGTTGGCGCGCCGGGGCCGCGGGACGCCGGCCATCTTTCTCAACGCACGCGGTGGCCGATTGTCGCGGCAAAGCGCGTGGCAGGTGCTGCAGGACGCCGCCGAGCGGGCCGGGATCACCTCCGGGGTTTCTCCGCACACGCTGCGACATTCGTTCGCGACCCACCTGCTGGACGGCGGGGCCGACGTCCGGGTGGTTCAGGAGCTGCTGGGACACGCCTCGGTGACGACGACGCAGATCTACACGATGGTCACCGTGCACGCGCTGCGCGAAGTGTGGGTCGAGGCCCATCCGCGGGCGCATTAGGCGCTGCTCGCGGTCCTTAGCCGAGGTACTCCGATTCCAGCACCAGATCGGAGATCTCGCTCTGATACTCCACATGCGTCTTGTGCTCGGTGGTGTTGAACAGCTTGCCCTGCTGCTGACGCATGTATTCGCGGTACTTCGGCGCGCCGGGCACCTTGACGTTGTCGGCGACGACGATCGACCCGGTATGCAGCCAGCCCCGGTCGAGGATGCTCTGCAGGTCCACCAGATAGGCGTCCTTGTCATGGTCGAGAAACAGGAAATCAAGGCCGCCAGCGGTAAAGCCATGCTCGCCGGCCAGCGCATCCAGCGTGCGCCCGCCGTCGCCAATGGTGCCGACCACACACGTCACCCGGTCCGCGACGCCGGCATGCGCCCAGATCTGGCGGGCGTTGACGGCGTTGGCCTCGGCCATCTCGACGGAGTACACCTTGGCGGCGGGCGCGGCGCGGGCAATCCGCAGCGCGCCGTAGCCGCAGTAGGTACCCAGCTCGAGCGCCAGTTTCGGCTCGGCGCGCCGGACCGCGGCGTCGAGCAACGCGCCTTTTTCGTCGCCGACGTTGATCAGCATCGACTCCTCGTAGGCGAACCGGTCGATGGTTGCCAAGACGTCGTCCACGTCGCCCGCGCGAGCGCGCATCAGCACGTATTCGATTGCGGCGGCTTCGCGCCCGTCGCCGATCTGGCCCGTCGTGGTGATATTGCGGGCCCAGTCGCCACCTGTCATACGGACCACCGCAACAGCGGAATGCGCTGCTTCAGACTCATAGAAGTCACACTAGCCCCGCGACGATTCAGCCCGGGGCGGCGTGCGCACCCGCGATAGAGCCGAGCCGGCCCAAATTGGCTGGTTAGGTTGTTGCGGGTCTCCCGGCGCGGGCGCCTTTACCCGTTAGACTCTCCTGCGATGTCCGCCATTTCCCGAACGCCGCGCATGCCGAGTCGGTCTGCGCCGAGCCGCAGCGCTCGTGACTGACGACGCCGACAGCGGCACCGGTGTCGGCCTGACCGGGCGGCCACCGCGGGAGATCCCGGAACCCAAGCCGCGCACGTCGCACGGTCCCGCCAAGGTCGTCGCGATGTGCAATCAGAAAGGCGGCGTCGGCAAAACCACGTCGACCATCAATCTGGGCGCCGCACTCGCCGAACACGGCCGCCGCGTGCTGCTGGTCGACCTGGATCCGCAGGGGGCGTTGTCCGCCGGCCTGGGTGTGCCGCACTACGAGCTCGAGCACACCATCCACAACTTGCTGATCGAGCCGCGGGTGTCAGTCGACGACGTGCTGATGAACACCCGCGTCAAGCACATGGACCTGATACCCAGCAATATCGATCTGTCGGCCGCCGAGATCCAGCTGGTCAACGAGGTGGGCCGCGAGCAGACGCTGGCGCGCGCCTTACATCCGGTGCTGGACCGCTACGACTATGTGCTGATCGACTGCCAGCCGTCGCTGGGTCTGCTCACCGTCAACGGTCTGGCCTGCTCCGACGGGGTCATCATCCCGACCGAGTGCGAGTTCTTCTCCCTGCGCGGTCTCGCGCTGCTCACCGATACGGTGGAAAAGGTGCGAGACCGGCTCAACCCGAAGCTGGATATCAGCGGCATCTTAATCACCCGCTACGACCCGCGGACTGTGAACTCCCGCGAGGTCATGGCCCGTGTTCTGGAGCGCTTCGGCGACTTGGTGTTCGACACCGTCGTCACCCGTACTGTCCGTTTCCCGGAGACCAGCGTCGCCGGCGAACCGATCACCTCGTGGGCGCCGAGGTCGGGCGGCGCAGCCGCCTACCGCTCGTTGGCCCGCGAGGTGATCGACCGGTTCGGCGCGTGACCGGCGGGGTGAGCTACGAGGCATCCCCCCAGAACGGCTTCCAGGTCAGGCTAAGCAATTTCGAGGGGCCGTTCGACCTGCTGCTGCAGCTGATTTTCGCGCACCGCCTCGACGTCACCGAGGTGGCGTTGCATCAGGTCACCGACGAATTCATCGCCTACACCCGCGCGATCGGTCCGGAGCTGGAACTCGAGGAAACCACCGCGTTCCTGGTTGTCGCCGCAACCCTGCTCGATCTCAAGGCGGCCCGGCTGCTGCCGTCCGGGCAGGTCGACGACGAGGAGGACTTGGCGCTGCTGGAAGTCCGCGACCTGCTGTTCGCCCGGCTGCTGCAGTACCGGGCGTTCAAGCACGTCGCGCAGATGTTCGCCGAGCTGGAGGCCGCGGCGCTGCGCAGCTACCCGCGCGCGGTGTCGCTGGAGGACCGCTACGAGGACCTGCTGCCAGAGGTGATGCTGGGCGTCGACGCCGAGCGGTTCGCTCAGATCGCAGCGATCGCCTTCACCCCGCGACCGGTGCCGACGGTGGCCACCGAGCACTTGCACGAGCTGATGGTGTCGGTGCCCGAACAGGCCGAACAGCTGCTGTCGCTGTTGGAAACGCGCGGCATCGGGCAATGGGCGTCGTTCTCGGAGTTAGTCGCCGACTGCCAGGTGCCGATCCAGATCGTCGGCCGCTTCCTGGCGCTGCTCGAACTGTATCGGTCGCGGGCGGTAGCATTCGATCAGCCAGAACCGCTTGGTGTGCTCCAGGTTTCGTGGACCGGAGAACGGCCGACCAGCGAAGCGATGCTGAGGGCAGAGGCGCTCGAAGCTCAAGAAGTGCGAGACCACTACTCATGACACGCGCCGACGACGATGAACAGAGCAGTGCGATCGAGAATGGGCAGGAGGAGCGGCGCCCAATGATCCAGCAGCCGCCCGAACCGGACTTGGGCGACAACTTGGACGCCGACGCAGCCTCGGCTCACGAGCTCGACGACGCCGAACTGGGCATCGACGTCGCGACAGTGCCGGAGCTCGAGGACGCCGAACTGGGCGCGGTGCTCGAGGCGCTGCTGCTCGTCGTCGACACTCCGGTGACCGTCGAGGCGCTGGCCGCGGCCACCGAGCAGCCGGCCTATCGGGTCGCCGCCAAGCTGCACGTGCTGGCGGATGCGCTCACCGAACGCGAAAGCGGAATCGATCTTCGGGAGGCCGGCGGCGGATGGCGGATGTACACCCGCGCGCGGTTTGCGCCTTATGTCGAGCGCCTGCTGCTGGATGGATCGCGCTCGAAACTCACCCGAGCGGCCCTGGAGACGTTGGCCGTGGTGGCATACCGCCAGCCGGTGACGCGAGCGCGGGTGAGCGCGGTCCGGGGAGTCAACGTCGACGCGGTCATGCGCACGCTGCTGGCCCGCGGTTTGATCACCGAAGCCGGCACCGATCCCGACACCGGCGCGGCGACGTTCGCCACCACTGAGCTGTTCTTGGAGCGGCTGGGGTTGTCGTCGCTGACCGACCTTCCCGATATTGCGCCGCTGCTGCCCGATGTCGACATGATCGACGATCTGAGCGAATCCTTGGATGTCGAGCCACGTTTCGTCAAGCTCTCCGGCGGCCCGGTATCTGACGACCAGCCGTTGTCGTTCGACGTGGACCAGGAATGATGGTCGAGATCGACGACCCCCAGGGCGTGCGCCTGCAGAAAGTCTTGTCGCAGGCCGGAATTGCCTCCCGACGGGTCGCCGAGAGAATGATCACCGACGGGCGCGTGGAGGTCGACGGAGAGCTGGTGACCGAGCTTGGTACCCGGGTCGATCCTGACGCGTCGGTGATTCGCGTCGACGGGGCGCGGGTGGTCCTGGACGACTCGCTGGTGTATCTGGCGCTGAACAAGCCGCGGGGGATGCACTCGACGATGTCGGACGACCGCGGCCGGCCGTGCATCGGGGACCTGGTCGAGCACCGGGTGCGGGGCAACCAGAAGCTCTTTCACGTCGGACGGCTGGATGCCGACACCGAGGGACTCATTCTGTTGACCAACGACGGCGAGCTCGCGCATCGCCTCATGCATCCCTCCTACGAGATACCCAAGACGTATCTTGCGACAGTCGCGGGGTCGGTGCCGCGCGGGCTCGGCAAGAAACTGCGGGCCGGAATCGAGTTGGAGGACGGGCCGGCTGCGGTTGACGATTTCGCCGTGGTGGACAACATTCCCGGTAAGACACTGGTCCGGGTCACGTTGCATGAAGGGCGCAATCGCATCGTGCGCCGGATGTTCAAGGCCGCCGGATTTCCGGTGCAGGCGTTGGTGCGCACCGACATCGGCACGGTGTCGCTGGGGGAGCAGCGTCCGGGCAGCATCCGGGCATTGCGTCGCAACGAGATCGGCGAGCTCTACAAAGCGGTTGGACTGTGAGCGGAACGCGCGGAACGACCGGAGTGAGTGACGGGAGTGAAGCGAACCATCCGGCACTGACGACAGTCGTCGTCGCCGTCGACGGCCCGGCGGGCACCGGAAAGTCCTCGGTATCAAGGGGTTTAGCGCGTGCGCTGCATGCTCGCTACCTCGATACCGGCGCCATGTACCGGATTGTCACGTTGGCGGTGCTGCGGGCCGGGATCGACCCGGCTGATCAGGCGGCCGTCGAAGCCACCGCGGCGACCGTCAAGTTGTCGGTGGGTTTCGACCCCGAGGAAGGCCGCTCTTACCTTGACGGAGAGGATGTCTCGTCGGAGATCCGCGGTGACGAGGTCACTCGTGCAGTGTCGGCGGTGTCGTCGGTTGCCGCCGTACGCACTCGGCTTGTCGCACTGCAGCGAACCCTGGCACAGGGCCCGGGCAGCGTCGTCGTCGAAGGCCGCGACATCGGGACCGTGGTTCTGCCCGATGCGGACGTCAAGCTCTTCCTGACCGCGTCGCCCGAGACGCGAGCGCAGCGTCGCAATGATCAGAATGTCGCCGGCGGGTTGCCCGACGACTACGAGGGTGTGCTTGCCGATGTGCGCCGCCGGGATCACCTGGATTCGACGCGAGCAGTGTCGCCGCTGCGGGCGGCTGCGGACGCGGTGGTTGTCGACACCAGCGCGATGACCGAATCCGAGGTAATCGATCACCTGTTGGGGTTGGTGCGGCTACGAAGCGAGGCCAGCCGGTGAGTCAAGACGGCACCTGGGCCGACGAAAGCGACTGGGAATCAGCCGAATTCATCGAGCCGATAGAAGGCGAGGCCGCGGGGCCACCGCCGGTGGTCGCGGTGGTGGGCCGGCCAAATGTCGGCAAGTCGACGCTGGTCAACCGAATCCTGGGCCGGCGCGAGGCGGTGGTGCAGGATGTGCCCGGCGTGACGCGCGACCGAGTCTCCTATGACGCCCTGTGGACCGGACGCCGGTTCATGGTGCAGGACACCGGGGGGTGGGAACCCGACGCCAAGGGGCTGCAGCAGCTGGTGGCCGAGCAGGCGGCGGTGGCGATGCGCACTGCCGACGCCGTGATCTTGGTGGTCGACGCGGTGGTCGGCGCTACCGCCGGTGACGAGGCGGCCGCGCGTATCCTGCGTCGCTCCGGTAAGCCAGTGTTTCTGGCCGCCAACAAGGTTGACAGCGAGAGGAACGAATCTGACGCGGCCGCGTTGTGGTCGCTGGGGATCGGAGAGCCGTACGCGATCAGCGCAATGCACGGTCGCGGCGTGGGCGATCTGCTCGACGCGGTGGTCGGTGCGTTGCCGGAGGTGGCGGAGTCGACGTCAAGCGAGGGCGGTCCGCGGCGGGTGGCGCTGGTCGGCAAGCCGAACGTCGGAAAGAGTTCACTGCTGAATCGGCTGGCGGGCGATCAGCGTTCGGTGGTCCACGAAGTCGCTGGCACCACTGTCGATCCGGTGGATTCGCTGATCGAGATGGACGGCAAGGTTTGGCGTTTCGTCGACACCGCCGGCCTGCGCCGCAAGGTCGGCCAGGCCAGCGGACACGAGTTTTATGCCTCGGTGCGCACCCACGGCGCGATCGACGCCGCCGAGGTCGTGATCGTCCTGATCGACGGGTCGGTTCCGCTGACCGAACAGGACCAGCGGGTGCTGTCGATGGTGATCGAGGCCGGACGCGCGCTGGTGTTGGCGTTCAACAAGTGGGATCTGGTCGACGAGGAGCGGCGTTACCAGCTGGACAACGAGATCGACCGCGAGCTGGTGCAGGTGCGTTGGGCGCAGCGGGTCAACATCTCCGCGAAAACCGGCCGGGCGGTGCAGAAGCTGGTGCCAGCCCTGGAGAGCGCACTGGAGTCGTGGGATGCCCGGATCGGCACCGGCCGGCTCAACACCTGGCTCAAGGAAGTGGTAGCCGCGACACCACCGCCGGTTCGGGGCGGCAAGCAGCCGCGAATCTTGTTCGCCACCCAGGCCACCGCCCGTCCGCCGACGTTCGTGTTGTTCACCAGCGGGTTCTTGGAGGCCGGCTATCGGCGGTTCCTGGAGCGACGGCTGCGCGAGACGTTCGGATTCGAGGGCAGCCCGATCCGGATCAACGTGCGGGTGCGCGAGAAGCGGAAGGCCAAGCCCCGCTGAGTTCGGCGCCGTGTAGTGGGAAAACTCATATTCCCGGCTAAATCGCGGCGGATAGGCTGTTTTCAGTGCCTATTTCACACGCGCTGTTGATCCTGGCCGCCGGCTTGGGTGCGGGCGCAATCAACGCCGTTGTCGGGTCAGGCACTTTGGTCACCTTCCCAACGCTTGTCGCGATGAGTTATCCACCCGTGACGTCGACCATGTCGAACGCTGTGGGCCTGGTTGCGGGAAACGTGTCGAGCACTTGGGGTTACCGGCGTGAGCTGCGCGGTCAGGGGGACCGGCTGCGCTGGCAGATTCCCGCGTCGGTTCTCGGCGCCATCGTGGGCGCCTGGCTGTTGCTGCATTTGCCGGAGAAAACGTTCACCGCGATAGTGCCGGTGCTGCTGATCCTGGCTCTGATCATGGTGGTTATCGGTCCGCGGATCCAAAGGTGGGCGCAGGACCGGGCGGAAAAGGCCGGCCGCTCTGCCGACGACATATCGGCGGGCCGGATGGCCGTATTGGTGTCGAGCACCTTCGCGGTCGGGGTCTACGGTGGCTATTTCACCGCGGCGCAAGGCATTCTGCTGGTCGGCGCGATGGGCGCGCTGCTACCCGAATCGATGCAGCGGATGAATGCTGCGAAGAATTTGCTGACGTTGCTCGTGAATGTTGTTGCGGCGCTTGCCTATACGTTCGTGGCGTTCCACCGGATCAGTTGGCCGGTGGCGGGCCTTATCGCCGTTAGCTCACTGGTCGGCGGCTGGTTAGGCGCGCGCTACGGCCGTCGACTATCGCCGAACACGCTACGCGCGGCGATTGTCGTCGTCGGTCTCATCGGCCTCTACCGGCTGTTGACCGTGTAGCTGCTCAGCCCTGTTGGACGACGTTCCCGTCTCCCGACTTCTCGATGCTCGGCGAACCGGTGTGGTAGGTGATCTGGTTGTTGAAGCCGGAAACGTCGATGCTGTCGGCGGCGTCCACGGTGATCGTGTTCTGCACGCCGGACACATGAAGGCTTGTGCAGTGGCCGGTGATCACGACCTTGTTGGAGATACCACTGAGGTTGATGGCGCTCTGGTTGCAGGCGATCGTCCGGCTCTCTTTGATGCCGGAGATGGTCAGATCGGCACCGGCGGGCGCCGTGGGCGCGGCACTCGGCGACGCCGACGGTGCACGGGCAGGCGGTTGAGCCTCGTTGGGGGAGGGGGCCGGGGCTGCGCTGCTGGCGGTGCTGGGCGTCGGCGAGAGGATCACCATTCCGCCCTGCGAATGTCGTTGGGTGTTGTACGAGATAAAGGACACCAGGCCAATCACGAAGAACGGCAACAAGACCCACAACAACCGCGTACGCGAGGGCAATGTCGGTATTGTCGGGCCGAAGGTGCCGCCATAACTCGACGGTGGCGGTGGCGGCAGAGCCGGTGTGCCGGGCTGATACGGGTAAGCGCCAGGCGCCGGGCTACTTCCCATTTCGGACGCACGTGCCGTCTCGGCTAGTGGGCGCTCGAGCTCCCGGATGCGGGCTTCCGGGTCGTCTTCCGGCTTCATCCACAGATGCTCCCACACGCGGATCTCGCTTCGGTAGTTTCTGCATCGTGCCCGAGTTGACGAACCGCCAGATCGTCCTGCGTCACCGCCCTGTCGGCCTGGTCCAGCCCGGTGACACCGAGCTGGTCGCCGCGCCCGTACCCGAGCCCGCCGAAGGGGAGGCGTTGCTCCGCACCACCTATGTGGGCCTTGACGCCGCGGTCCGGACCTGGCTCAACGACCAGCCGGGCTACCTTCCGCCGGTGCAGCTGGGCGAGGTCATCCGGGCGGCCGGGATCGGCGAGGTCGTGTCGTCGCGCTGTGACGCCTACGCCGTCGGCGACGTCATCACCACCCTGACCGGCTTTCAGGAGTACGTCATCGTCCGCGACGACGTCTTCAGCACACCCATACCCGGCGAGAGCGATCAACTGGCGATCATGTCGGTGTATGGCCCGACCGGCGCGACCGCCTATATCGGGATGACCGACGTCGGTCGGCCTCAGGCCGGGGACACGGTGGTGGTTTCGGCCGCCGCCGGCGCCACCGGGTCGGTGGCCGGCCAGATCGCCAAGATCGCCGGCGCCCGCGTGGTGGGCATTGCGGGCGGGCCGGAGAAGTGCCGGGCGGTGGTCGAGGATTTCGGGTTCGACGCCTGCATCGACTACAAGAACGACGACCTGGAGGCGGCGCTCAAAGAGCACTGCCCCAAGCGGGTAAACGTCTACTACGACAACGTCGGTGGGCCGATTCTCGACGCGGTGCTGGGCCGGCTGGCCATGAACGCGCGGGTGGTGCTGTGCGGTGTGATCTCGAGCTACCTTACCGGCGAGCACCCCGGCCCCGCCAACTACGTGAACCTGCTGTCCAAAACGGCGACCATGCAGGGATTCAACGCACTCGATCAGTGGGGCCGCTTCGACGAAGCCTTCGCGGCGCTTCGCCAGTGGGAGCACGAGGGCCGAATCAAGCACCGCCAGACCATCTTTGAGGGCGTCGAGTCGTGCGTCGACGCCCTCAACGGTCTATTCACCGGCGCCAACATCGGCAAGATGCTGGTCAAGCTGAGCGAGCCGACAACGGCTTAACGCAGCTCTTGGATGCGGATCATGGTGCCCGCGGGGTCGCGGACGGCGCAGTCGCGAACGCCGTACGGCTGCTCGGTGGGCTCCTGGACGATGTCGGCGTTGGTGGCCTGCACCCGTTCGAAAGTGCCGTCGAGGTCCTTGGTGGCCAGCACGACGATCGCGTACGTGCCCTTGGCCATCATCTCGGCGATGGTGCGCCGCTCGTCGTCGGTGATGCCGGGGTTTGCCGCCGGCGGATTCAAAACAATAGATGTGCCAGGCTGATTCGGCGGGCCGACGGTGATCCACCGCATCTTGCCCTTGCCGACGTCGAGGCGGACCTCGAAGCCCAGGGTGTCGCGGTAGAAGGCCACTGATGCCTCCGGGTCGTCGTGGGGGAGGAAGCTCGAATGAATGCTGATGTCCATGACGGTCACGTTAGGTGCAGCGTGGCCGCGGGCGCTTCTCGATTCCTGACCGGTCTGGTGACCTGCTTCTCCATGCACGACGGCAATCCCGCGTTGAGGCCGCCGGCCCGCGTCCGGTAGAGGCTGGGCGGCACGCCGACCAGCTCGGTGAAGCGGGTGCTGAAGGTTCCCAGCGATGAGCAGCCAACCGCGAAGCACACTTCGGTGACGCTGAGGTCGCCGCGGCGCAGCAGCGCCATTGCACGCTCGATGCGCCGCGTCATCAGGTAGGAATACGGGGATTCGCCGTAGGCGGTTTTGAACTGGCGGCTCAGGTGCCCAGCGGACATGCTCGCGTCGCGGGCCAGCGCGTCGACGTCGAGCGGCTGGGTGTATTCGCGGTCGATCCGGTCGCGGACGCGGCGCAGCCGGGCGAGGTCGCGCAGGTGCTGCTCGTCGCTGGGTCTGCTGGCCACCTGCGCGATCGTGCCACGTCGCGTTGGGTTGGGGCGAGCTTCGCCGTCTGCTGTAGGCTTTCCACCTGCTGCCGGTGCTGCCGGCGGCACCGGGCTGTGGCGCAGTTTGGTAGCGCACTTGACTGGGGGTCAAGTGGTCGCAGGTTCAAATCCTGTCAGCCCGACACAGCGAAATGCCTAGTCAGAGCATGTTTTCGGGCCATGCTACCGATCTGCCTGCGATCTTCTGCAGCATCCGCCAGCACTCACCAGCGCAACGTGTGGCGCAACGTGGGGTGTCAGTGGGGCGCTTCGCCCCAGGTAGCTGATGCTAATCCGGCTCCCGCCAGGTCTCAGGCTGTCGGCGGCTCCGGCGGCGGCTCGCGATCGAAAAGGATCGCCAGCTTGGCCTTCTGCTCTGGCGTCAGCGGTGGCCAGGTGGCGACGGCGGCGCGGACCTGGGCGCGCTGCTCCGGTGTCAGTCGATCAGTGCGGCGCTTCGGCGTCTCGGTCATGCCTGGAAATTTACAAGGAGGGTTGCAGCGAAGCTGCCCATCGGGCCGTGGGCCTACGTCTGGGAAAGGCCAGAAGGAGAACTGGGTCGGCATGGGCAACAAGATAGGCTGCGAGGTGGGGAAGCCGCCCATAGAAGGGGAGATGATGAGTGACGATTATGTGGGCCTGCCCGAAGATGAGGCCACCGTGCAGGCATACAACAACGGGTTCGACGTAGTGCGAATTATCAGCCGCGACGGCAACTACTTCCCTGTGACGCGGGATTACCGCGAGGACCGGATCAACTTCAACATCGAGGAAACCCTCGTCGTTCAAGCCAGCGTCGGTTAACAGAAGGCGTTACGGAAAGGCCCCCGCCGTTACCGTCACCTCCTGATCTTCTGTTCCCAACCACTTGGCATGCTTATATCCATGACCGTGGAGATACCTCCGTATCACTTCTTCCTCTGGCCTGCTCTTCAAGCCGTCATCGCTCTCGGAGGTTCCGCCTCTATCGCCGAACTCGATACAGCCGTCATCGACCGGGAGAACCGCTCACCCGAAGTCCAGAGTGTGCTCCACGGCGATGGGCCGATGACTGAGGTCCAGTACCGGTTAGCTTGGGCGCGGACATATCTCAAGGGCATGGGGCTGCTGACGAACAGTCAACGTGGCGTGTGGTCAGTTACAGAACTCGGCGAAACGGTGGCTGAGGATCAAATCCCAACCCTGCGAGTGGAATGGGCCGACAAGCTACCGATGGACCACTTCGACATCCGTCCAAGCATTCAAGTCACGCGGTCCTGGAAACTCGCCGACGCAGTCGCTCAGGACAGTACGGGCCAATTCATAGCGGAAGTCCGCGAGCCAATTAACCAGGTCTTGGCCGCCCTGGACGAGCCCCAACTAGAGGATATTCAGCCACACTCACCAGACGTTAGTGCAGTCAATACATTGAGTGGGGACCACTGAACTCCACGCTTTGCTAGCCCTCGTCGGGCCAATAGCCTTGCGCGTCAAGGCCATCGCCCCAGTCGTTCCAGGTCTCGCGACGTCTGTCGCGGGGGTGGACGATGCGGCGTCGCAGCTCTAGCAGCAATTCCTCGGTGGAGGCGCGGGAGAGTGCGTCGGAGGTGTAGGCGTGGGTTCGAGGGGCGGGGGTGTTGGGGCGCAGCTTGACCACGAGCTCTTTGGGTTCTCCGCCGGCCAGGATGGTGTCGATGCTTCCGGGTGCCCAGCCGAGCTTGTTTTCCAGCATGGCGTAGGTGCCGGGGCTGGCCTTGCGCACGCCGTTTTCGATGTCCGAGAGGGTGCGCACGGTGAACTGCAGGCTGTCGGCAAAGTCGGTGCGGTTGCGGTAGCCCAGCGCGACTCGCCTGCTCACGATGTGATGGCCGAGCCGTTCCAGGGAATGGCGGTCCATGAAGCGATCATGCCGCAACACGGGCGGCAATGTCGAACCACCACACGCAAATTTTTCTATCCGTTACACAACTGAGTGGAAACTATTTCCGCGGTACTCCCGCTAGGTCGGCCCTGACCTGGGTGATTGTGTCCCAGAACAGTTCCTCCACCTTCTCCCGCGACAGGCCCACCACCTCCACCTTCGGCACGCCCGCCAGTTCCCGGCGCACTAGCTTGGCCTCGGGTAGGGCTTCGCCGGTCCACCACTCCTGGCGGATGTCGAAGTCGTCGAAGCGCTCACCCTCGCGGGTGTGTCGTAGCTGACCTCGGCGCTTGCTGGCTGGCACGCGCGCCCACCACTCCGCCCGCCAGTACGGGCCGTCGTAGTCTCCCGGCGGGGCACCGGTCTCCCATTCCTCCACCTGAACGGTTTCGTTGGGCGCGATCCCGTTGTAGTCCTGCGCGAACCCGTACGCCTGGTCGGGGTCGAGGTAGACCCGCTCGATGCGGTAGGTGTCGCCGCTGCCCGCGGTGACCACGTACACCGTCGTCATCGCCACCTCCCGTTTCCGCTGGTGCTGGACCTCAAGTCTCCCACCACCTGCGTGGCCACGTCCGACAAACCGCTGGTAGCGCTTGGGCAACCGGCGTAGCTCTACCATCGTGGTTGCCGTGTGAGCGGAATCATACGGAAATTTTTTCAATATAATTGACATAATTGCTGCTTATTTCCTACCGTTGCGAGCACGCCGAACCGTGCCCTGGACGCCGAGGGGCATCCAGGCGCGGTTCGGAGCTGCCGTCGTCAACGATCACCACGCAACAAAGGGGAAACCGTCATCAAGAAGATGATCGTCGGTGACCGAGCCGCCTTTGCCGCCGCACTCGGTATCGCCGCAGCGGGATGTGGTCGGTGTTGCCCGGCGAAATGCCCTACCTCGCGGTGCATCCCAGGGGTGAGTGACGAGCTGGTCGGCTGCGTCGGGTCGGTGACGACGGCGACCCGCGGCGCGGCGGTCCTGGGCGAGGTAATGCTCGCCGTGGCCGGTCACCAGCAGGCGTACCTCGGCCTGGTCAGCCGAGCCGCTGGACCGGGGCGAGCGGGTGGTCGTCATCGGAACGCGCGGGCTGCGCACGGTGGAGGTGGAGCCGTGGAATGACCTGGGGATGACCCTCTGGGGCTGAATGCGAAATTCGCATTTGGAAACAAGAAACAAGAAGGGAGCCGGATGTTCTGGTGTGGAGCTGTTGGAGCTGAGCAGACATGCCCGGAACGTCGGCCCGATTGTGGTGATCGGGGTGGGGATCGCGAAGGCCGACGTGCTGCAACTCGCGGGCTGAGCACGGGGCCGGAATGCGACCGACCCCAGCGTGAGCCCACGACCGGGAGCCGAGGGCCGAGAGAAGGAGATGGCATTGAACGGACTCGGCAGGCGGCAGCGTGAAGTGCTGACGCTGATGCACCAACACGGCGGCGTCTGGCCGCCGCACTGGCGGATCTTCCTTCGCCAGAAGCGGACCATATTCGCCAGCCTGGAGCGCCGCGGTTTGATCCGCAAGGTGCTGGCGCACACGCCGACCGGGCGGGTCCACACCTACCGGCTGGTGACCGAGTACCGGCTGGTGACCGAGGGAGGCGGGACATGACGAGGGCGCAGGCGTGGCTGTTCATCGCCTAGGTTTGGCCGGCCTGCTCGCGGTATCCATCGCGTCCGGCAAGGAGCACTGGCCCAAGAGAGCACTCATGAAGGGCGCTGTCGGACGGCAACCCCGGCTACGAGGCGGTCCCACCATTCGAGTTCGTGGGGATGGCGACGGTCACCCAGGAGTCGCCCGGCTGGGACGTCCCTCAAGTCGCCGAGGAAGCGCGGTTCGTGGACGCCAACGGGCGCTCCGTCACGCTCCTCGACATCTACCGGGCGGACTTCGGGGACGGGTCCGAGGGCCACGGCCTGATGGCCGACGCGCGGGCTCAGATCGAGCGGACGGGCAGCGGTGGTACGCCGAGGCCGATAGCAGTGGCGTCGTGTCGGTTACCGGGAGTGGTTGCGCGATCCCACGCTCACGGCACCGGCGGCGAGCCGCTCAACGGTCAACACCAACCTCTCTCGGCGGATCGGCCCGGCCGATGCCTCGTGAAACTGGGAGATCGGCGGGGCTACCGAGACCTGATCATGTGGCGCGGTCGATTGCGTCGAAAGCCCCCAGGGATTGCTGAAACGGTGCGTAAGTAATTCCCAGCGGGTTCTCGAAGGGATGGTCGAGCCAGAAGACGATGAACAGCAGCAGGCCGAGTAGAAGGGCGATCGCGCTTGAAAGCATTAGGTGACCACGTGTGCTCTCCAGGCGCATGAAACCGCTGAGCGCCACCAGTACGACACCGCCCGTGAGGAGACCGGCCCACAGCAACCCTGGTCTTCGGGGTTGGGCGTCCAGCATTCGCTGATTCCTGTCGGACGCCAGTACGGTCAGCTGGCCGAGAAACCCCAGACTCGTCGCGTTCGATGCCACACTGGATTGCTCACGCGCGAGGACCTTGTACATTTCGGTGAGCGCGGCTTGTGCCGTGTCGGAAGTACTTCCAACGTCCTGCTTGTTCCCTTCGGGGCCTTCGACCGTCTTCGCGTATTTCCGGAGCAGTTCCCGCATCTGTGTTTGCTCTGGAACAGGCATGCCGACGGTCTGCCGGTACATCGTTGTAAGAGTGGATGCCTCGTGCGCGACGTTAGCCTCAGCGGAGGAGAAGTGCCCCCAGGCGATGACGACGGTGAATCCGAGGAGAGGGCCGTACACGAGCGCCACGCAGGTCAGGAACGGCGACAGCGTCGAATTGTGGCCTTCGGCAACCGGTTTGGGGAGGGTGCGACTCGCCAGCAACACGCTCCCGACCCCGCCCGACATCGCCACGATGAGGACCAGGGCCAGACGTAGCCAAAGACCCGCTATCCCGGAGTCGCCCATTACTCGCCTCCGCAGGTAACGCGCCGGCTACCCACGAGGGCGGCCTCCGCCTCCGAATACAACATCTCGCGCGGCAGCAGCGACGTCTGCGACATGCCCCGATTCTTGCAGAGGCCATCCAACCCTTTGGGGTCTGCATTCCTCATACCGGCGATCCTGTGCTGACGAGCGATCGTGTCAAGGGTTGGCGAAGCCATCACGCGATCCACATGCTGCCGACCGTTCCCGCGCAGACCGCCGCTTGACTGGAAGCTACCTGCTCGGCGCGTTCGCACGCGTGTGCGGGTGTCCGGTCTGCGCTGGTCGCAGTGGGTTAGCTTGTTGCGTTGGTCGCCAGTTCGTCGACCTGACGACTTGACGGCTCGCCTCCGTGCTCACGGCACACCCGGCGAACGGCAGCCAGCAATCGCAGCTCGCTGTCGATTGCTGGCTGCCGTTCGCGCGACTGACGCCTGATCCTAAAGTTTCTCAGGATTTTCACGTGTTTCACTCATGTCGAGTTAAGCTCGATGCCGTCCTCTCATGTGAGCCGGGTCACAACGTGAGATTGGAGCCCATGATGGTCCCTCGCCGAATCACGCTCGCCCTCGGCGCGGCTGTCGGCGCTGCTTTCGCGGCCGCGCTGATCGGACTGGCTAGCGCTCCCGCGGCCAGAGCCGACATGGGTCTTTTGTACCTCCCCCTCCTCCCCTTTATTTTGGCCGGTGCGTAGCGGTTGAACATCGAAACGATGATGGCCCGCCAGCGGTTCGAGGCCCTGGCTCGATGGATGAAGGCTCATCGGGCCTCCGATAGTCGGAAGATGCGGGCAGATGCTGTCGAGCAGCGGGACCAGACCGCCCTGCGCCGCGCCGAACACTTCCAAACCCTGGTGAACTCACTCGACTACGGGGTCGCGGTCGTCGGCGGCGACGGCCGCGTGGAATCCGCGAACCCGGCGGCCGACCGAATATTTGGCACCAGGCCCGAGGTTGTGAAAAATCGGCCAGCCAACAGAGCCCTCGACTTACCCATCTACGACACCGACGGCCACCTCGTCGGTGCAGACCGGCATCCGCTCACCCAGATCCGGCGGACCGGAACCCCAATCAGTGATTACGTGTTCGGCGCCGATCGCTCTGATGGACAGCGGGTATGGCTGTGCGCAAGCTATCGCCTGCTGAACCCGGACGATCTCCAGTATTCAGCGGTGCTCATCTCATTCACCGACATCACCGCACAACGCACCGCCAGCGAACGGCTCGCCTACGAGGCCACACACGACTCGCTGACCGGGCTGGCCAACCGCGCCCACGTGGTCACCCGGGTCACCGAAGCACTCGAATCCGTTGGCCACCACGTCTTGGCGGCAGTCCTGTTCATCGATCTGGACAATCTCAAGACCATCAACGATTCGCTCGGCCACGACGC
>NZ_DATFZD010000135.1:0-7602 GCF_035314665.1 Mycobacterium sp.
AGTCCTGGAAACGGAGGCTCCGGCGCCCAGCGATCTGCTGGTGCTGTTGCCCTTTCCGTTTGTCGTGTGGGGCGCCGACGAATTCCGTCGGTATCTACTACGCCGCTGGCGCAAGCGTTTCCGCGCGCAGTGACCGTCGACCGGTTTCCCGGTGACCTTCGGCCCTACGGCATCGATTCGGGGCAGCGTAACAACGAAACTATGGGACACAGAACCGATTCACCCGCGGCGCTCGATATCGACGTGACAACGCACGGTCAGCTACCTGGTATTGACGACTACGCGCGGGAAAAGATCGGTGGGCTCACTCGTCTCACGCACCAGCCGATCCTCCATGCCCGGGTCAGGTTGAGCAGGCATACCGATCCCGCGGTAGCTCGGCCGGTGATCGCCCAAGCCAACTTGGACTTGAACGGCCGGCTCGTCCGCGCCCAGGTCCGAGGCGAGACCGCCCGTGAAGCAGTCGATCGACTCGAGGCGCGGCTGCGGCATCGGCTCGAACGCGTTGCCGAACGCTGGGAACCCAAACGGGGCAACGCTTCTCACGCAGACCCTCATGAATGGCGTCACGAGTCTGAGCCCACGCGTCGGCCCAACTATTTCCCGCGGCCACCCGATCAACGTCGAATCATTCGCCGTAAGTCCTTCACGCTAGGCACCCACACGGTCGATGAGGCCGCGCAGGAAATGGAGCTGCTCGATTACGACTTCCATTTGTTCACCGAAAAGGGAACCGAACAGGCCAGTGTCTTGTACCTAACGGAGCCGACCGGATACCGCCTCGCGCAGGTCAAACCAGTCCCCGAGGAGCTTGCGCCATACGATCTGCCGCTGACCATCAGTCCACAGCCGGCGCCGCGACTCACGCTCGAGCGCGCGAAGGAGCGGCTCTCTCTGCTCGGGCTGCCGTTCCTGTTCTTTGTCGACGTGGACCAAGGTCGAGCCGACGTGCTCTACCACCGCTACGACGGACACTATGGGCTGGTTTGTCCTGCTGGCTGATGCTGTGTGCTACGACCAACGGCCCTCTGCAGCAGGGACTTTCTCCTCTGCCTCGCGAGTGCTGCCGGGTGGTCGGATCAAAGGGTAAGTCGGCTTTCTAAGGAGTGCGCGATGGCGGTAGTAGCGATCAATGGTCTGGGCCGGATCGGTCGGGCCACGCTGAAAGTCTTGACCGAGATCGACGACATCCGGGTCGCGGCCGTCAACGATGTCGTCTCCGTCGACGATCTGGCTTACCTACTGCGGTATGACAGCGTCTACGGCCGCTACCCCCGGCCGGTGTCCGTCGATAACAACGCCCTGGTGCTCGACGGTCAGCGAATTCCGGTGTATTCCATCCGCAATCCCGCCGAACTGCCGTGGTCTGAGCTTGGTGTCGATCTGGTTTTCGAGTGCACTGGCGTGTTCCGCCGTGAACCGGAGCTCGCCGCGCACCTGACGGCAGGCGCCAAGTACGTGCTGCTATCCGCACCGGCCAAGACCGAGAGCGTCGCCACGGTGGTGCACGGCGCCACCCCCGCGGCCCAGGATCAACAGATCATCTCCTGCGCCAGCTGCACCACCAACTGCATCACGCCGGTGATGGAGATCCTGCAGCGCCGAATTGGGGTGGCCCGCGCGGTGATGACTACGGTGCACGCCTACACGGCGAGTCAGCAGTTGATCGACGGACCGAGCAAGGACATGCGGCGCGGGCGGGCGGGCGCGCTGAACATGGTGCCCGCGTCGACCGGCGCCGCACTCGCCACCACCCGCGCGCTACCCGAACTCGCCGACCGGTTCGACGGAGTGGCGGTCCGCGTGCCTATCCCGGTTGGCTCGATCGCCGACATCGTCGCCGTCACTACCCGGCCCACGAGTGCGGACGAGATCAATGACATATTTCGCAACGAGGCCGACAGCGACCGCTACCGCCGGATCGTCGGGGTTGCAGATGATCCGATTGTCTCGACCGACATCGTCGGCGACCCGCGGGCCTCGGTGATCGACGCGGCGATGACCCGTGTCGTGGATGGCAGCCTGGTCAAGATCATGGCCTGGTATGACAACGAGTGGGGATTCACCAACCAGATGGTCCGCACCGCGTTGGCCGTGTTAGGAATCGACCGCGCACTGTGAGTGCGGCGTACGCTGCGCTCTTATTGGCATCGCCAACTACGGAGGCTCCCGATGACTTCCACCAATGCCCAGATGGCTAGCGGTGCGCCGAACTTTGCTGCGCTTTTTATCGATCGGGTCGAGGCCACGCCGGACAAGGAGGCATTTCGCTACCCCGATCACGGACAGTGGGTCTCGGTCACCTGGCGAGACACCGCTACCCGTGTGGAGTCGTTGGCGGCCGGACTGCTGGCCCTGGGCATCGAGCCAGAACAGCGGGTCGGTATCGCATCCAGCACCAGATATGAGTGGATCTTGGCCGATTTGGCGATCATGTCCGCCGGGGCAGCTACCACCACTGTGTATGCGAACACCAACGTGACCGACACCGCCTACATCCTGGCCGACTCCGAAGCCCGGATTGCTTTTGCTGAAGACGATGAGCAACTGGCCAAGCTGACGGCGCGCCGTGCCGATCTGCCCGCCCTGACCAAAGTAGTGACGTTCGATGGTTCAGCCAACGGGGATTGGGTGCTATCTCTGGATGAGTTGGCCGAGCTTGGTGAGAAGTATCTGGCCGAGCACCCAGCCTGCGTGCGCGAAACCGCCGCGGCCATCACCCCGGAGCGGCTGGCGACGCTGATCTACACCTCCGGAACTACGGGTCGGCCTAAGGGGGTTCGGCTCGACCACAAGGCCTGGGTGTATGAGGGGGCCACCGTGGACCGGTGGGATGTAGTCCATGCGGACGACCTGCAGCTGTTGTGGTTGCCGTTGGCCCACGCATTCGGAAAGGTGGTGCTGGCCGCCCAGCTGGGTGCCGGGTTTGTCAGCGCGGTGGACGGCCGAGTGGACAAGATCATCGACAATTGTGCGGTATTAAAACCCACTTTCATGTGCGCCGCCCCGCGGATCTTCGAGAAAGCATATGCACGCGTCGTCACCACTCAACGGCAACAAGGCGGGATTAAGGCCAAGCTGTTCGACAGGGCCTTCGCGGTGGGACTCGACGTGGACCGGCGCCGGCGGGCCGGCCAACATGTCGGGCGGGCAATGAGCCTGCAATACAAGCTGTTCGACCGGCTGGTGTTCAGCAAGGTACGTCAGGCATTTGGCGGGCGTATCCGGTTCTTCATCTCCGGCGCGGCGCCGCTCAACCGCGAGATCGCCGAGTGGTTTCACGCCGCAGGTCTGCTGATCCTGGAAGGTTACGGGCTCACCGAAGCCGCGGGGGGAGACGTCTTCAACCTCCCGGATCACTACAAGCTCGGCACCGTCGGGCAGCCCTTCGAGGGCACCGAGGTGCGCATCGGCGCCGGCGGGGAAGTCCAGCTCCGCGGCCCCAACGTCATGGCGGGCTATCACCACATGCCCGAAGCCACCGCGGCGGCCTTCACCGACGACGGATGGCTGCGCACTGGCGACGAGGGCAGTGTGGATGCCGACGGCTTTGTCAGCATCACCGGCCGCATCAAAGACATGTTCAAAACCTCGGGTGGCAAATATATTGTGCCGCCGGCGATCGAGGAGAAATTCATCGCCCTGTGCCCGTATGCCAGCCAGTTCGTGGTGTTCGGGGAAGGTCATCAATTCTGTGTCGCGCTTATCACGCTAGACGCCGACGTGATCGCCGGCTGGGCCGCCGAACACGGCTTAACTGGCGCCTCTTACGAGGAATTGGTCAACTCGCGGGCGGTGCGTGACTTGATAGGGGAGCATGTCGGGAGGCTCAATGCCGAGCTCAACAGATGGGAAACGATCAAGAAGTGGGCCTTGCTGGAGCGCGACCTGTCCGTCGAGGGCGGGGAACTCACACCGTCACTGAAGGTTAAGCGGGCAGTGGTGGCCGAGCGGAACAGAGAGCTCCTCGACTCGTTATATAGGTAGCGACGTCGGCCGCAAGTGACGCCGCGCGACGACCACCCGCTCAAGGTCTGATCGACGCAACTCAAATGGCAACGGCCACATGAACAGATAGCGTTTCGCCGATGACGTAGGCTGCCGGCCAGTCGCGATTCCGTACCGCGCGGGCGAGCTCGTCGACCAGTGGACTGTGAGCGCCCAGGTCAGCCAGCCACGACGACACCGTCGCAGCGATCTCGCTACCCGAAACACGGGCGACGTGTCCGTCGTGCAGCTGATCCGTTACCTGATACATCGTCATCGACCGCATACTCCGCCGCGGCCCCTGACGCAGCCAGGACTGCCCGAAACGGTTGCCGTCCTTGATGAATGAACCTGTCGGTGACTGCGAAGCGGGGATGGACATGGTAGACATCCAACCGCTCCGCGTGACTGCATTTTGCAACGCCTCCACGGATCCCCCCACCATTCGGGTCAAGCATGCCGTTGATTTCATCATGGCCTCCCTATTGCGTCCTAGCTCCTTAATCCGACCACTCCAGCTGGGCCGGCCGTAGGGGCAAACACCACGGATAGGGAAGTGCCTCGGTCCCCGTTTCGGTCTTGCCAACGTCCCGGTCCGAAAGGGACTTTTGTCGTTTCGTCGACCAGCGATAGATTCGCGCTGCGGTGTGGAGGCCTGCGGCGCCGTGGCACCCGAACGCCTGCATCAAGACCGCTAACGGGCGACTAGCAAGGAAAAATCGCTGTGCTGCAACACATGGTCTCCATCCGAACCGATAAGTTGCTGCAGCTCACGGGCCTGGTTGGCGCCGACCACGACCAATTGAACGGTCTCCGCGTGTTCGGTGAGATAGTCGAAAAAAGTACCTTGTGCGGCAATGCTGCGCACATCGACTCCAGGATAGTGTGGCGTGCACAGCGCGACGTAGCGATTGAGTATGTCACGCATCCGGCGCTCATGATCGACGATGAGGCGGTCATTCTGAAGGTCATCGAATCCAGAACGCCACGCCGTCATCACCACCAGCGGAGCGCTCCTCCGGCTGGCCTCCTCGAAAGCGAACTCCAGGACGTTATCGTCGTCGGCTGACCCAGCGACGTGGGCCACGATCATCCGACTGTCCGTTGGTTCCCGGTTGCGATCTCCCCTGACAACGGCCACCGAGCAATGCGCCGAATGCACTAACTCCGCGGCGGTAGAACCGAAGCCGGCGCGGGAGGATTGGCCGGCCCCGGTGTCCCCGACGCACAGCATGGGGGTCGAGTCCGAAGCGCGGATCAACGCCGGCACCGGGCGGCCCTCGATGATCTCCATCTCGACTTTCACCGGCTTCCCCGTGGCGGTTATGGCGTGATAGGCGTCGTAGACCGCCTCCTCGGCCGTCTCCATCGCCGTCCGAGCTTCGCTGCGGCTAGCGGTGGGACGTAGTTCTCTGATGTAGAGCATTCGCAACGGGATATCTGTGCCGGCCACCTCATCGACGGCCCACAGCGCGGCGCGAACAGCAGCTTGCGACCCGTCGATCCCAACAACCACCGACTTCGGTGGAAAGACCTCAAACATCTGCACTCCCAAGCATTGACGGTTCAGAAACCTCTATTGGGAACGTTATTGCTTGCGTCGCAACTGATCAGGAGGCGATAGTCCTCGGCCGGAGGTCCATTGTTCCCTTTTCCAGCCAGTCCGGGGCCAACAGGTCTTATTGCCTCGGCAAGGGCGTCGCACCGAGGACCAACGGCCCTGGCGACAGCGTCGCATTGCTACGCAGACTAGTGTGATGACGCTTGCCCCAAAACGAATTACGCAGCTCGCGGCGCTCATCGCAGCCTTGTACGCCGCACGACGGTACTACCGCAACTGGGGCACAACTAAAGAGGAGTGTCAGGTGCGGTTGCCGGGTGATGAGTTGGTCGGCGACCCGGTCATCCAGGTGACCGAAGCCGTGTGGATCGGTGCTCCACCATCCGCAATCTGGCCGTGGCTGTTGCATATGGGTAAGGATCGGAACGGCCTGATCGGTCTTCTGGTTCATAACGCCGATCGAGTTCCTCCGGAGTCGCAGCGACTCGCAGCGGGGGATGTCTTTCGCCTCACGGCGAAAGGCTGGATGGGGCGGCGAGATGGGCTGACGTTGCGCGTGGAGGCGATCACGCCCGAGCAGAGCATCGTGCTTCGGGCCACTTCGCCGAATCTGCCAATGGCAGTGTGGTCATTCCATCTTCAGCCGCATTGGGCTAACCATACCCGGCTCCTCGCGCGGGTACGGATTGGCTTGCGGCACCCTGGCGAGGTTTTCGCCTTAGAGCTGGCTAGACCAGCAGTCGCGCTGATGACGCGGAGAGCATTACTTGGCATAAAACGGCGGGTGCAGCGGCAGACGAACGACCTCTCAACATCCGAGTTCCTTTATTAGCCAGCCGTCGCCGGCCAGATGCCCCTTTGGACGTTCGGACCGACGGTTCCTTTGGCAGAGGCTATGTGTCGCGTTTTTGGACCTCTAGCACTCGCTGACGTAGACCCTCGGTTGCCGTCTCCATGAGACCATTGGCGCCTTTTTTGATCAGAAATCCTGGCAGCGGCATCAGAAGGTCAACGGTTAGCTCGAAGCGGACCCGGGTGGAATCGCCCTCCGGCGTCAACGTATAGCGGGCCTGCTGGGCACGTTGTTGTTTACCGCTGACCAGTTTCCAGCTCACGCCGTCGTCGTGCACAGAGTACGCCAGCACCTGCTCATCGCTAACGCCCACAATTTTGACGACTTGCCGAGACTTGCTCGGGCGCCCCTGGTCGTCTCGTTCGAGAATTTCGACCTTCTTATGGGCAGAGGACCACTCCGTCAACGACTCAAGGTCGAACAATACTTGCATGATCTTCTCCGGGGTTGCCTCGATAAGGACTTCACGGGTTTGGGTGACAGCCATGCCCGCAACGTTGCCAGAGTTATCTGACGAACAGGGAAGGTTCGCTGCATTCCTATGCAGTCGGCGACTGCAAGTGCGACCGAATCCGCAGATGCCGTCGTCGCGGGATGAACTCCAGCGACAGCAGAACTACCAATGCGGCTGGTATGTGCCGTAGCGAGAGCAGCACATAGCGGCGTTCGTCGAACGAGTGAAACTTGCGAAGGTAGCGATACAGCGACTCGAGTTTGATCAGCGAGCGACCCAGGTGAATAAGCGTGTAGTAGATGCCCTCGAAGATGTTGCGGTTCTCGTTCTCAAAGATTTCAGGGAACCCACCAAATGCCAGCGAAAGCCTTTGTCCACCAGACTGTTTACAGTCCGCGATCATGTCGACGCTCATTCGCTCGTCGATCCCGTTTGGTGCCCCCGGGCGGCGCCATGGCACATCCAGAGTCACGTCGCTGCCGCCGCCGGCCGTCGCGTACCGCTGGAATCCCTGCACCAGCCCACTGCTATCTCGCGCTATGATCAGCCTGACACCCGGATAGCGCCCCTCGAGCGCATGGTCGAGAATCATCGAAAACCCCCGTTCGACATGCGCGCCGCGATGTGATGCATAGAGCACCTCTGCCAGCTCGCCCGCGAGCATGTCGTCGAGTCGCTGTTCGGACACTATTTCGGTGGTAATTCCCACGTTGTGTGTGCGTTGCACTGCCTGACGCAAGTTGCGGT
>NZ_DATFZD010000136.1:0-21237 GCF_035314665.1 Mycobacterium sp.
CGCCGAACGGACGCCCCACTTGTCGAATGCGGTGCGCGCGAGAACTTGCCGATGGCGGCCGTCATCTCGGCGTTCGTCATGCACCAGCTGAACACGCGGCGCCCGTCCGGCCAGTGCGATCCAGCGTGGATCGCGGACCGATTCAGCGATCACGATGTCAGGCCGGTATTCGCGAATGCGGCGCTGAGCCGCCAGAGCCGCCGGCCAGGTCGAAGCCATGCGGAACCGCGGATCGAGCACCAGCTCGTAGTCACGCGCCGTATCTGACTCCGGATGTTGGTCGGTGGTCACCAACAGTACGTCGATGCCCCGCCCGCGCAGTCCTTCAGCTTGCACGCGCGCCAGCGGCCGCATCAACGGCGAAAGCCACAGCACCCGGAGTGCATTCGTGCCACCGCGGTGGTCAACTGGGATACTGGCCTTGGCCATCGCCGTCACCGTTTCGTGCTTCCATATCCGGGGGGATGGCGCCTTAACTACCGGGATGTGTCGCGTTACGAGGGGGTGTACCCGTGGACGCTGTGGGGCGCCGGTGGCAGCAGACCGATCACTTTGACTGGTTGAGTCTTTATTTGAACACCCGAGGTATCCGGCTGAGATGGCGGGCGATGGTTGCCGCTGTGATCGTGTCGATTGCCATGGTTCCGCTTGTGGTGTTGGTCAGGCCGACCGTTCCGCACTACCCCGTCGCGGTCGTCGTGTCGCCCATCGCCAGCGGCTTCGGCGTGATAGTGGCGCTGTTTTGGTTGATCCGCTGGCCCACCCGCAGCCAATCGGTGTTGTTCTCCCTTGCGGGCAGCGTCTGCATCGCAGCCGCGTGCCTGGCACAGGGTGATCCGCGCGTGGGGTTGCTGGGCTGTAGCGCGTTCGCGGTGCTCGGCGGCTATATCGGGTTCTTTCACGGCGCCCGGGACATGATGATCAACCTCTCGATCGCCATAATCACTGGCGCGGTACTCGCGGCGCGCCTGATCCGCTACTACGACACCGTGGTGGCGGGCTGCGGGTTTCTGCTCGTCCTGGCGGTCAATGTTGCGTTTCCGTTTGCCGTGCATTGGCTGGTGCATGCGCTGGGCAGCGACTTGCGGCATTCCAGCCGCGACACGCTCACGGGTCTGTTGATACGACGAGCCTTCTATCAGTCGGCATACGGATTGTTGCTGCGCCGCAGGGAAGGGCCGAGCCATCTGGGCGTCGCGATGATCGATTTAGACAACTTCAAGCGGCTCAACGACAGCCACGGCCACTTCACGGGGGATCGGGCGTTGGTCGCGGTCGGCGGTGCCCTGCGCCTCGCCTGTCCACCCACATCGTTGATCGCCCGCTTCGGCGGCGAGGAATTCGTCGTCGCCGACACCTATCGCACCGACGACCTACACGACATCGCCGAACAGTTGCGCAAGGCCATCGCCGCCATCGACTACCCCGTTACGGCCAGCATCGGTATCGCGACAGCGCCGCTGGCCGCGAGCTTCGACCCCACCGAGCGTGAACTCATCGACGATCTGGTCAACCTCGCCGACACCGCCATGTACGCGGCCAAACACGCCGGCGGAAACCAGAGCCGCTCCACCCACATCCCACAAGCCGACCTGAAAGGCAGCCCCGCTTGAGGGCGGCGTCCGCCCACCGCTTATTTCGTTCATTCGCCGCGTCGTCGACGCGACCGGTGCCCGAGTCCCATTGCGGCGACGGCCCTACCATCCACTCATGGCGATCTGGCCGGTCCGGTGGGCGGTGGAGCGGTTGCACACCAAGGACCCGGACCGCGACGGGTTGCGACGGGCCATCCGTGCGGCGATCGTGGTGCCGCTCGCGGCCGGGTTGGCCCGCGTTGTCGTCGGCGGCACGGCGACCCCACTGTTTGCGGCGCTTGGCGCCTATTGGCTGATGGTGGTTACCGACTTCCCCGGTAACCGGCAAAACCGCGCGGTGGCCTACCTCGGCCTGGGCCTCAACGGAAGCATCCTGATTGTCCTGGGCACCTTGATTACTCGCGTGGCCTGGCTGGCGGTGATGCTCACGTTGATCCTCGGTGTGGCGGTGACCCTGGCGGGCGCGCTCAGTGAGACGATGTCGGCCGGTCAACGCACGACATTGTTGTGCTTCGTCTGGCCGGTATGCACACCGCCCGGGCCGGCGGGCGAGCGGTTGCTGGGTTGGCTGATCGCCCTCGCGCTGTGCGTGCCGGCGTCGTTGTTCCTGCTCCCCCCACGGCATCACGACGCGCTGCGCCGCAACGCGGCACGGGTGTGTGCCGCGCTGGCCGACCGGATCGAGGGCACTGGGTCGACGGTTGAGGTGTCCGCCGCGATGGACAGGCTGCGCGCCACCTTCTTGGCCGCAGGCTCCCGCCCGGTTGGGCTGACGGCGGGTAGTCGGGCATTGATGCGTGTCGTCGACCACCTCGGCTTGGTCAGCGAACGCGTCGACGACGACACCGCGATCGCGTTGGGCCCGGTGCGGCGGCCGGCCGTCGACGTGATGCGTTGCTGCGCACGGGTGCTCAACGCCGCACACCCGGGCGACCGGGCCGCAAGGAGAGCGGACCTCGATCAGGCATTGCCGCGGTTGCAGTCGCTGGCAAGAGGTCGTTACCGCGACGACGTCGGACTGGTGCTCAGTGCGCCGGACGACGCGGGAGCAATCGCAATTGGCCGCCGGTTGCTGACCTGTCGGGTGATCGCGACAACCATTCGTCTGGCGGGCAGCCTGATTGCTGCGGCAGCGGCCGCCGACGCCCGACCGGTGTGGGCGCGGGCCTTGGGCTTACGACTGCCGCCGACCGGTTTCGGCGACCGGATATTGCCCGAAACCGTCACCATCACCGCCGTCCCGGCCGGGTTTCTGCGCACCCACTCCGTCGTGGCACGCAATGCTCTGCGCACCGGCGTCGGGTTGGCGCTCGCCGTCGGCGTGAGCCATCTCTTCCCGGTGCTGCACGGGTTTTGGGTGGTCCTGGGAACGATGGCGGTGCTCGCCAGCAGCGCGCTGGTCACGAGAACCAAAATGGTGCAAGCCGTGACGGGCGCCGCCGTCGGCGTCACCGTCGCCGCCGTGCTCATCGCCGCATTCACCATCGCACCGGCGGCGCTGTGGTCGCTGCTGCCAATCGCGGTATTCGGATCGGCCTACCTGCCGCGGCTGTTCTCTTTCGCTGTTGCTCAGGCCGTGACCACGTTGACAACGTTGATCATCCTCGACCTGATGGTCCCGACCGGTTGGCGAATCGGTCTGCTGCGCATCGAAGACGTCGTCATGGGCGCGGGGGTGGGCATGGTCGTATCGCTGCTGCTGTGGCCGAGGGGCGCGATATCCGCGATGTCTGCCGTGATCCGTGCCGCACTCGACGTCAATGTGCCCCTTCTGCGCGCGGCCGTGCGGCGTGTCACCCATGACAGTTCGGCCGAGATCGAAGCAAATCTGCATGCACTCAGCCGCGAAGCGATGGTGGTCAGCCGAACGGTCGATGACGCCGTCCGCCAATACCTTTCGGAAACCGGCAGCGGGGCCAATTTGCGGACCCCGGTGGTCAGGTCGGCGAACCGGGCGGTGTTGGTGCGGACCGCGGGAGACATGATCGCCGATATCAAGATGTTGCCGCCGTCGGGTACGTACCCATTCACCCGCGCCTTGTTGGAAACCCATGCGGACTCGCTCGGCGATCGGCTGTCTGGGCGGCGTGATGCGATCCAACATCCCATCACCGAGGAATTCGTTCGATCGTTGCGCGCCGAGTCTAACGGGGAGAGCATGGCCGTCGAAGCCGCGCAGCCTCTCGTCGCCGTGGCAGCCAACCTTGCCGAACTCGAGTCGGTTTCGTTTCCAACGGCGGAAAGCGCCGAAACCGACCGCTCGCCACTCGACCGAGGGCACTACCCGGTAACGCGGTCCGGTCGCGAATAGACATTCATCGAGTCGCCGCGCAGGAAAGCAACCAACGTCAGGCCGGATTCGTTAGCCAAATCCACCGCCAGCGACGACGGGGCTGACACGGCCGCCAACACCGGGGCACCTGCCATCACTGCTTTCTGGGTCAGCTCAAACGACGCCCGCCCACTCACCAGCAATACCGCAGTACTCACCGGTATCCGATCAGTTTCGAGCGCCCAGCCAATCACCTTGTCCACGGCGTTGTGTCGCCCGATGTCTTCGCGCGCCACGAGCATTGTGCCGTCGACGTCGAACAGAGCCGCGGCGTGCAGGCCTCCGGTGCTGGCGAAGACCTTCTGTGCCGCACGCAGTCGCTTCGGCATCGCGGTCAGCAATTGCGCAGCGACACAGGCCGGCTGGTCGCCCGGCGAGTAGCAACTGGTGAGTCGCACAGCGTCCAGGGAGGCCTTGCCACACACGCCGCATGACGAGGTGGTGTAGAAGTTGCGGGTGACGTCGACGTCGGGAGCCGGCACCGTGGACGCAAGTGTGATGTCGAGGACGTTGTAGGTGTTCGCCCCATCGGGGCCGCTACCACCGCAGTAGCGAATCTCCACGACGTCGTCGCGGTGCGCGATGATGTGCTCGGTAAGCAAAAAGCCCTGCGCCAATTCGAAATCCGAACCCGGCGTGCGCATCGTCACGGTGATCGGGCTGCCGTTGACCCGAATTTCAAGCGGTTCCTCGACGACGACAGTCTCGGGCCGGCTCACCGCCGTCTCGGCGCTCAGGTGCTGGACAGGTCGACGCGCCGTTACCCGACCCATGCTGTCGAACTCCCGCTGTCGCTTCGCTCCCGGGCGCCAACGCCGATCGCGGCACCCGGTTGCGATCGTATCCAATGCTCAGCGCGGCGTTATGCTTGCATCCGATGGCCACAGACAGTTCGAATGACAAAGAACTCAAGGTCACGCCGCCCAAGCAGTGGGCAACCGGAGTTCCCGCCGTGACCCACGCCCTGCAGTACTCGCTAGAGCAGACGTCGCCTCGGCGCACCGCGCTCACCCTGTTGAGCGTTAACCAGGCAAACGGCACCGATTGCCCCGGGTGCGCGTGGCCGGAGCCCGAGCCCGGAAAGCGGCACATCAACGAGTACTGCGAAAACGGCGCCAAGCACATCAACGACGAGGCGACCACTCGCCGGATCACGCGGGAGTTCTTCGCCCAGCACTCAATCTCGGAGCTAACCAGCAAGTCGGACATGTGGCTCAACCAGCAGGGCCGGCTGACCGAGCCGATGGTCAAGCGACCCGGCTCCGACCATTACGAACCGATCGGCTGGGACGATGTGTTCGGCCTTCTCTCCGCCCAGCTGCGCGAGCTCGACTCGCCCGATGAGGCGCTCTTCTACACCTCGGGACGGGTCAGCAACGAGGCGGCGTTTCTGCTGCAACTGTTCGCGCGGGCGTTGGGTACCAACAACCTTCCCGACTGCAGCAACATGTGCCACGAGTCCAGCGGCGTCGCGCTGCAGGAGACGCTCGGGGTCGGCAAAGGCAGCGTGAGCCTCGACGACATCCACGAGGCCGACCTGGTGTTCGTCGTCGGAATCAACCCGGGCACCAACATGCCCCGGATGCTCACCGCGCTCGAGGAGACCAAGCGCAACGGCGGGCACATCATCGCGGTCAACCCGCTGCCGGAGGCCGGGCTGATCCGGTTCAAGAACCCGCAGAAAGTGCGCGGGATCATCGGCCGCGGTACCACGCTTGCCGACCAGTTCTTACACATCAAGCCCGGCGGCGACCTTGCGCTTTTTCAGTCCGTCAATGCGTTGCTGCTGGAGGCCGAAGCCGCTTCTCCCGGAACGGTTCTCGACCACGGCTTCATCGACGCCAACACCACCGGGTTCGCCGAATTCGCCGAGCACGTTGCGCAGATCTCCTGGCCAGAGGTGCTGGCGGCCACGGGGCTGCGTCGCGACGAGATCGAGCAGGTGGTCGAACGTGTCCTGGCCAGCAAGAAGGTCATCGCCTGCTGGGCGATGGGTCTGACTCAGCAGAAGTTCGGTGTGCCGACGATCCGCGAGATCGTGAACTTCCTCATGCTGCGCGGCAACCTGGGTCGCCCGGGCGCAGGTGTATGCCCAGTCCGCGGACACAGCAACGTACAGGGCGATCGGACGATGGGAATCTGGGAGCAGATGCCCCAGTCGTTCCTGGATGCCCTGGAGCAAGAGTTCGGGTTCACTCCCCCGACCAAGCACGGCTTCGACGCGGTGAACTCCATCCGGGCCATGCGCGACGGGCAGGCCAGGGTGTTCCTCGGCTTCGCCGGCAACTTTGTGCGCGCCACCCCCGACAGTGAGCTGACCGAGCAGGCCATGTGGGCCTGCCGCCTGACGGCGCATGTCTCTACCAAACTCAACCGCTCACACGTGGTCTGCGGCGACACGGCGCTGATCCTGCCGACGCTGGGCCGCACCGACCGCGACGTGCAGGCCACCGGTGAGCAGTTCGTTACGGTGGAGGATTCGATGAGCATCGTCCACCAATCCCACGGCCGTCTCAGTCCACCGTCCGAGCATCTGTTGAGCGAAGTCGCGATCATCTGCCGATTGGCCCGACGCGCCCTTGGCGACACATCGGCGATTCATTGGGAGGACTTCGAGGCCGACTACGACGAGATCCGTAACCGGATCGCCCGCGTCGTACCTGACTTTGACGATTTCAACGCCAGAGTGCGCAAGCCCGGTGGCTTCCGACTGCCCAACGCGGTCAACGAGCATCGCTTCCAGACGCCGTCGGGCAAGGCGGTGTTCACGTGCAACACCTTCGAGCGGGTCCGGGCACCCGAAGGTCATCTGATCCTGCAAACCATGCGCTCGCACGATCAGTGGAACACCGTGCCCTACGCGCTCGACGACCGTTACCGCGGTATTCACAACGGGCGTCGGGTCGTCCTGATCAATCCCGCCGATATCGAAGACCTGGGCCTGGCCGATCGCCAACTCGTCGACCTGATCAGTACGTGGGACGGCGGTGTCGAGCGGCGCGCCAAGGGTTTCCGAGTGGTCGCGTATCCAGCTGCTCGCGGCTCGGCGGCTTCCTACTATCCGGAGACCAATGTGCTGGTGCCACTGGACAGCGTCGCAGAGCTCAGTAATACGCCAACTTCCAAGGGCGTTTTCGTGCGGCTCGAGCCCGCAGCGCCGTAGAGCGATCGCGAGGTGCCGTAATGGAATTAGACCGGCGATCAATCCTGGCCGCGGCGCCACTGTTGATGGCGGCGATGGCCGCCGGTGACAAAACGGCCAAACTCGACAACATCAAGTTGGCGCCGGCGCCTGAAGTCGGCCCAAATCCAAGCGAAACGTTCGTCAAGCCGTATCAGGACATCACTTTCGAGTCATGGGGCAACTTGCCGCCGCACAGCGGCGAAATGGCCAAGCTCTACGGGGATCTCGACGGTCCGGGGCCGTACCTGGTGCTGATGAAATGGAATCCGGGTTGGTTCAGCGCTCCGCATTCCTATGCGACCGACCGGATTCAGATGGTGGTGTTCGGTACCTGGTTTGTCAACAGCGGCAATGATTTCCAACCGCAAGATGCGGTTCCGGTCGGACCGGGTGGCTACGTTAAGCGCACCGCGCGCACCCCGCACTACGACGGCGTACCAGCGGGTCAGCCCGACCCGGCGATTATCGCCATCTTCGGCATTGGTCCCGTCGACGTGCAGCTGGTCGACCCGAGCCAGCCATCATGGCGCCAGGTGTGACGAGCCACGCTAGCCGGAGTGCTCGACGGCAAGACCAAGCGTGCGCATTGTGCTCGCGAGGTGCGTCCGCACGATCTCCTCGGCGCGTTCGAGATCCCCGTCGCGCATCGCTTCAACGATGAGGCGATGCTCTTCCAGGATCGTCGCAATCCGCTCCTCGTGCATCACCAATTCACGGTTCATCCGCATCTGTCGGTCGCGCAGTGATGAGTAGAAACCGGCCACGATGCCATTGCCCGACTCTTGGAGGATGACGTCGTGAAAGGCGCGGTCGGCGTCTGAGAACTCTTCCCAGTCAGATTTGGCGGCGGCGTCGCGCTGCCTTTCCAGTTGCGTCGATAACCGCTCGGATACCGATGCCCACGCCGCGGGGCCGCGCCCAATGACTTTGCCCGCCGCGAACTGCTCGAGGACCAGCCTGGCCTCGATGACCGCGCGGGCCTCCTCCGAGGAAACCGGCACGACGAGCGCACCGCGCTGGGGGTACAGCCGGAGCAGCCCCTCAGCCTCCAGACGTAGGAAGGCCTCGCGCACCGGCGTTCGCGACATGCCCAGCGCGGCCGCGACCTCGCCCTCGCTGATCAGTTCCCCGCCCGGAAACCCTCCGGTCAGCACCTGGCGCTTCACGTAGTCGTGCGCGCGGTCCTTGGCCGCACCCCGACCAGCACCCATCGGCTTCGTCGCCACCGCGTCCCCTTGCAGCTAAGCCGTATCCCACATGTGTACATCACGGTACCCCGCGTCTAGCCGCAGGCCGGTAGCCGCGGCTGTGACAGATCTCGCAGGGCCGCAACTAAGATACAAGATAGACTGCGGTCGTATCTAGCGCTTCCCAGGCCGAGTTTGTTCTGGCGCGGTTACGGGCAGCCACACTCACGATCGCAACCACGGGAACGCCAGGAGGTCACCCAGATGAGTTCTGTCCCATCGATCACGCTCAACGACGGCAACGCCATCCCCCAATTGGGTTTCGGCGTCTTCCAGATCAAACCGGATCAGACGGCCGCCGCGGTGTGTTCGGCACTCGTGGTCGGGTACCGGCACATCGACACCGCCGAGATGTATGGCAACGAAAAGGAAGTCGGTCAAGGAATCCGCGATGCCGGCGTGGACCGCGGCGAGGTATTCGTTACCAGCAAGCTCAACAACGGGTATCACCGGCCGGACGATGCCCGCCGCGCGTTCGATGCCACATTGAGCGCGCTGCGCTCCGATTACGTCGACCTGTTCTTGATCCACTGGCCGCTGCCGAGATTGTATGACGGTGACTTCGTTTCGACCTGGAACGTGCTCGAGGAGTTCGCCAAGGACGGCCGGGCACGCAGTATCGGCGTGTCCAACTTCCAGGTCGCGCATCTCGACCGACTCGCCGGCGGATCGCAGACCGTCCCGTCGGTCAATCAGATCGAGGTACACCCGTACTTCGGCAACGAGCAGGTGCGCTCCTACGGCCGCGAGCACCACATCGCGACGGAGGCCTGGTCGCCAATCGCGCAGGGCAAGGTGCTCGACGACCCGACCATCACCGGCATCGCCGATGCGCACGGCAAAACTCCCGCGCAGGTGGTGCTGCGCTGGCACGTCCAACGCGGCGACATCGTCTTCCCGAAGTCGGTGCACCGCGAGCGGATGAAGTCGAACTTCGACATCTTCGACTTCGGCCTCACCAGCGACGAGATGGACGCCGTCACCGGCCTGGACCGTGGCGAATCGGGCCGCACCGGTCCCAACCCCGACAAGTTCGACTACATCCCCAGCTAGACGACATCTCGAATGCGGCGGTAATAGGCAGCGTTTGACAACTGAGATACAAGATAGATACCATCTAGGTACAAGCCCAACGTAGCACTACATAGGAGGCACGCGATGTCCGTCGCAAATCCAGAAGCGGCTGTCAACTTGGACCCGACAATTCCGGCGCCGATGACCAACGTCGCCGAGTACGGGTTCGAGGGCCGGTTTGAAGAGTGGGCCGACGACGCCCGCTTGTTCGAGTACTCCAAGGCCGCCAACCCGATTGGCTCGGGGCACGCCCCGCAAGTGCCGATCGTTCAGTTCGGGCCAGAGGTCTACCTGAACCAGCCGACCGGTGTGGTGCCGTTGGATTTGTCCAAGGAGCTGGGTGTCAAGGACGGCGCGGCGACCAGCCCGGCGCTGCTGGCGAACTTCCTGCGCATCCGCGCCGGCGAGCAGATCGACACCAGCCCGAACGCCACCAGCCAGCTGTACTACGTGCTCCATGGGCTGGGCTTCGCGGCCATCAACGGCCATCTGGTCAAGTGGGAAAAGGGTGACTTCCTGACGCTGCCCGCCGGATCCCACTCGGTGTTCTACGCCGACGCCGAGGCGGCCATGTACTGGGTGCACGACGAGCCGCTGCTGCGCTACCTCGGCGCCGATGCGACACGGCCCCGGTTCCGGCCCACCAAGTTCCGCCGCGCCGACGTCGTCGCCAAGCTCGAGGACATCGCCGCTCGCCCCGGCGCCAACGACAAGAGCCGGGTCAGCGTGTTGCTGGCCAACGCCGACCAAGAACAGACGCTGACGATCACTCACGTGCTGTGGGCCATGTTCGGTGTATTGCCCGCAGGTCAGGAGCAGCGCCCACACCGCCACCAATCGGTCGCCCTGGATCTGATCCTCGATGCGCCACCCAGTGGCTGCTACACCCTGCTGGGAACCCGCCTCGACGAGCGCGGCGAGATCGTCGACCCGATCCGAGTGGACTGGCAGGCCGGCGGTGCCTTCACCACCCCGCCGGGGATGTGGCACGCCCACTACAACGAGACCGATACCCCTGCACACCTGATCCCCGTTCAGGACGCCGGGCTGCAGACCTACCTGCGCAGCCTGGACATCAAATTCACCCAGCGCCGCGATTTGGTTGCGGGCTGAAACGCTGAAGACGGCACGAACGATGATCTACTGGGCTGCAATGGCTTTCGGCTCCTACTGCGTCGCGGTGATCGAGGCAGTGAAGTCTAGGTCAGCCGATCAGATGATCGACGCGTTTGCCGCCGTCCCAGCGGCGCAAACCCGCCAGGCTGCCGTGCAGCTCTGACGGTCGGCCCCCGATGCGCAATGCCCGTCCGAGTTGGGCTCCCCCGACTCTGCGAGCCAGCGTGACGTGTGCCGTCCACTGACCGGGCAGGCTGTTGGACATCGGACCCGGTAGCAGGTACGGGCCGCAGATTCGGTGCACCTCGGCGTGTACCGCAAGCATCTCGGCCGTCGGCACGATAAGGCGGGCCAGCACCGCGTTGGATCTGCCGAACAGCAGCGACGCCCCGACGGTGCAACCCAGCGGCAGTCGCCGCGCCACCGGCTGCAGCAGCGCGTCGACGTCAGGCGAGATCCGCTCGGCCACCGCGAGCGTCACGTGCGGACGACCGGCCGGTGCCTGGCTGGGTATGTCCACCGCGGCCAGGTCCTCCCAGATGCGACGGATCGCGGCCTCGGTGTCGCGGTCGAAGAGCAGCTCGATCGAATGAACCATCAGGCGACCAGCGCAGTTACCCATTTCCGGTCGAAGGCGTGCGCGCTCATCGCGGCGAACTCGCCCGCGTCCATCCATCCCGCACCGGCAGGCAGCGCGGCGCGCAGCGGCGCCAGGCGTGCCAGCGCAGACCGGTTGGAGGTCTCCACCACGCCCGGCTGCAACGGCCAGGTGCCGATTATTAGGCCGGCGCACGAGATACCTTGTGATGCAAGTGATTCCACTGTCAACGCGGTGTGATTGAGGGTGCCGAGCTCGGCGGTTGCCACCACCAGCACCGCGGCCCCCAGGTCGGCCGCGAGATCCCGCAATGTCACGCCGTCCTCGGCGAGTTCGACCAGCAGGCCCCCGGCGCCCTCGACCAACGTCAACTGTCCCGGACGGTCAATCGCGCGGATGAGTTTCAGCACGTTGCGGCGGCTGGGTAGTGACGTCCCGGCCTGCTCGGCGGCGGCCAACGGCGCCAACGGCTGCGGGTATCGCGCCAGCCCGACCACCTTGGTCAGCCCCGACAGCCGGGTCACCTCGGCCAGGTCGTCGTCACCTGCTTCGGTACCGGTCTGCACCGGTTTGCACACCGCGACGTCGACGCCGGCCTGCCGCGCTGCCGAAGTCAGGGCCGCGGTAGCGACGGTCTTGCCGACCCCGGTCCCCGTGCCGGTGACGATCAGAACCGTCAACGCCGTGCCGCGCAGAGCACGTCGGTCAGCACGCTGCGGGCCAGCTCGAGGTCGTCGGCGTCCAGCGAGGCGCGCGCGGTGAGCCGCAACCGCGACGTACCCGCCGGCACGGTCGGCGGCCGGAAGCAACCCACCCGGACCCCGGCATCCAGGCAGGCCGTCGCGGCGGCCAGCGCCACTTCGGGCGCGCCGAGAATCACCGACACCACCGCCGATTGCGGGACTTCGGGCACACCGCAGAACTGCGCCAGCGTGCCCGCATGCCGCAGCACCGCCTCAGGCCGCCACGGCTCCGCGCTCAGCACGCGCAGCGCGGCGAGCGCGGCGCCGACCGCTGCCGGCGCCAGCCCGGTGTCGAAGATGAACGGCCGGGCGGCGTCGATCAGGTGATCACGCACGGCCGTCGATCCCAGCACCGCGCCGCCCTGACTGCCAAGCGCCTTGGACAGCGTGGTGGTCATCACCACATCGGGCGTTCCGGCCAGTCCGAGCTCGTGTAGCAGCCCACGCCCGTCGGCGCCACGCACACCCAGCCCGTGCGCCTCGTCGACAATCAGCACTGCGCGATGCCGTCGGCATACGTCGTGCAGCTGTCGCACCGGCGCCAGGGCGCCGTCGGTGGAAAACACCGATTCCGTGATGACAACAGCCCGCTCCTCATCGCGTGACGCCAACGCCGCCTCGACGGCGTCGACATCACGATGCGGGCTCACCACCACCCGCGCCCGCGACAGCCGGCAGGCGTCGACCAGTGAGGCGTGCGAGTAGGCATCCGACACCAGCAGCGCACCCGGGCCGGATAATCCGACGACCGCACCCAGGTTGGCGGCGTACCCGGACGAGAACACCAAACCCGCTGCGGCGCCGACGAATTCGGCGAGCGCGGACTCGAATTCCTGGTGCAGCAGCGTGTCTCCGGTGACCAGCCGCGATCCGGTGGCGCCGGCACCCCAGGTGCGCAGCGCGTCCACTCCGCCGTCGATGACTTGCGCGTGCTGCGAGAGACCCAAGTAGTCGTTGGACGCCAGGTCCAGTTCGGTGGAAACTGCCGGGCGCGGGCGCAACGCCCGTCGCAGCCCCGCCTGCCGGCGCTGCTGTTCCACCGTCTCCAGCCAAGCCAGCGGTGAGGTGTCGATCTGCGTCATCGCACTAGAGCCTACGAGAGCCGGTGAGTCGCGCCACCTCGACCATCGCCGAGGTGATCTCTGCGATCTCGTTTGCCGTACAGATGAACGGCGGCATCGCGTAGACCAGGTTGCGGAACGGGCGAAGCCACACCCCGTGCTCCACGGCTGCCGGAGTGGCAATCGCCAGGTCGACCGGACGGTCGCATTCGATGACGCCGATGGCCCCGCAGACCCGCACCTCGGTCACCGACGGCAATGCCCGCGCCGGTTGCAGACCGGCGGTCAGCCCGGCACTGATCGCGGCAACCGACGACCGCCAGTCGGAGCCCAGCAGCAGCTCCACGCTGGCCACCGAGACGGCGCAGGCCAGCGGGTTGGCCATGAAGGTGGGCCCGTGCATCAGCGCTCCGGGCTGACCAGAGCTGATCGTGTGCGCGACGTCGGTGGTGCACAGGGTCGCGGCCAGGCTGAGGTAGCCGCCGGTCAGCGCCTTGCCGACGCACATGATGTCGGGGCTGACGCCGGCGTGGTCGGCGGCGAACAGCTCGCCGGTGCGGCCGAATCCGGTGGCGATCTCGTCGAACACCAACAGCACGTCGTGGCGACGGCAGATCTCCCGCAGGTCGACCAGGTAACGCGGATCGTGAAAGCGCATCCCGCCTGCGCCCTGCACCACCGGCTCGACGACGACGGCCGCCAGTTCGTCGGCGTGCTCGGCCAGCTGCGCCTCGAACGCCGCGATGTAGGCGGCGTCGTAGTCGCGCGGCACCTGCGGCGCGAACACCTGCGGGGCCAGGATGTCGGTCCACAGCGAATGCATGCCGCCGTCGGGATCGCAGATGCTCATCGGGGTGAAGGTGTCGCCGTGATAGCCGCCGCGCCAGGTCATCAGCCGACGTTTGCCGGGCCGGCCGCGGCTGCGCCAGTACTGCAGCGCCATCTTCACCGCGACCTCCACCGACACCGATCCGGAGTCGCTGAAGAACACCGTCTCCAATCCCGACGGCGTGATGTCGACCAGCAGCTGCGCCAGCCGCGCGGCGGGCTCATGGGTCAGCCCGCCGAACATGACGTGGTTCATCGTCGCCAACTGGGTGGCCAGTGCCGCGTCCAGCACCGGATGACCGTGCCCGTGGATGGCCGTCCACCAGGAGCTCATCGCGTCCAGCACCTCGACCGGCTCACCGTCGTGTATGAGCGTCAGCCGGGTGCCACGGGCGCCGACGGCGACAACCGGGGGCACGGCCTCGGCGCCGATCGCGCTGTACGGGTGCCATAGATGCGCCGCGTCGATCGCGCTGATCTGCTCGGGTGTGAGCCCGGGAGTCGCCGCGGCCGCAGAAGTCATAGAGAACGAGGGTATAAGCCTTCGGTCGCAGAAACGCCGACCATCCGGCACCATTGAACCGCCATGGCCGCGCCGCAACAGTTCCACGACCCGTCCGCGGGCGATCACGCCGACTCCCCGCCACCGGTACTGCGGCTACGGCTGGTCGCATGGGATGTCACCTGCACCGTCGCGTTGCTGGTAGCGCTGCTGGTCGCGGCTACCGCGACGGATTGGGGATCGCGGCTCTTCGGGTTCTTGAAAGACGTCTGCACGGGCGACGATTGCCTACCGGTGCCCTACGGCGTCGACTTCTATATCTACCCGCTGGTGTGGGGCGGTATCGGTGCGGCGGTTGCCGCGGCCGTGGCCGGCCCGGTGGTTTCCCTGCTGAAGGGTTGGTATCTCTTTTTCTGGCCGCTTTTGGCGATCGGCATGATCATCCTCAGCTCCGTGGCCGGCTCCGCGTTGACCACCTATTGCACTCAATACTGGCACTGAGGGATGAGACCGAAATCACAACTGCGCTCTGACGATTGGGCCGTCGGCCTGCAAGCGGTCACCGTTCGGTCACGGTACGACAAAAAATCCCTCGTGAAGCGCCTCCGGTATGGCCGTCGCGGCCATTTGTTGCCAAAGTGTCTGTAGTGACTGTTGTGAATTCAGCGGTTCACCGAGGGTCGACTCCGCACCGGCGTAGGTGGCGGCGTGCGGCCCCCAACGGGGCGGGCCAGCGCATGAGTCTCTGTGGTGAATCGACAGGAATGGCGGCGGACGCGCGAAGTCACCGCGCTGAGGCCACAGAGAGGTGATCCACATGAGACGCAGCTACGCCGTCCCGATCAGCCTGGCCCTGTTGATGGTGCTACCGATGATCAACCCCAACTCCGCGACCGCTGATCCGGCCCCGCCAATCCCGTCGATCCCGTCGATCCCATCGACCCCGTCGACCCCGTCGACCCCGTCACTGGTCGGCTACCAGCAGTCGACCTCGTACGTGATTCAGCGCGCGCTTGCACAACGCGGCGTGCCGTTCCTGTACGGCGGCGGCAACGCCGCCGGCCCCACCCGCGGGACCGGGCTGAAAGCAAACGTCGTCGGGTTCGACGCGTCAGGTCTGATCCAGTACGCCTATGCCGGCGCCGGGCTCAAGATGCCGCGGACCTCGGGTGAGCAGTGCAATGTCGGCCGCAAGGTTGCGCCCTCGCAAGCGCGCCCCGGCGACCTGCTCTGCTACGGCCCCGGTGGCACGCAAAGCGTCGCGATGTACCTCGGCAACGGCCAGATGATCGAGGCCACCGAGCCTGGCGTCACGGTCTCGCCGGCGCGCACCAACGGCATGGTTCCGTACTTGACCCGAATCATCGAGTCCTGACCGGTAACTCGCCGACGCGCCGTTAGCGCACTGTCGGCGGTCGGCGGTTTGGGTAGATTGTCTGTCAATCATGATGACCGTCTCCCCGACCCGTCCGGCCGACGTCACCATCGCGGAATCCGCCCAGTCCGCCATGGGAAGCCGGAAAGCAGGGTTCTACCGCCACGACCTCGACGGGCTGCGCGGCATTGCCATCGCGCTGGTCGCGATGTTCCACGTGTGGTTCGGCCGGGTTTCCGGCGGGGTGGACGTGTTCTTGGCGCTGTCCGGCTTCTTCTTCGGCGGCAAGCTGCTTCGCGCCGCATTGAACCCGGCTGGGGGTCGAACCGGCTCGCTGTCACCGATGCCCGAAGTGATCCGGCTGGTCCGCAGGTTGCTGCCGGCTCTCGTGGTGGTGCTGGCCGGGTGCGCGGTGCTGACCATCCTGGTTCAGCCGGAGACTCGCTGGGAGACCTTCGCCGACCAGAGCCTGGCCAGCCTCGGTTACTACCAGAACTGGGAACTGGCCAGCACGGTGGCCGATTATCTGCGGGCGGGCGAGGCGGTCAGCCCCCTGCAGCACATCTGGTCGATGTCGGTGCAGGGCCAGTTCTATATCGCGTTTTTGGCGCTGGTTTTCGGGTTCGCATTTTTGTTCCGGCGCCGTCTCGGCGGCCGGTTGCGGACGGCGTTCGTGCTGCTGCTCGGCGCGCTGGCGCTGGCGTCGTTTGTCTACGCCATCTTTGCCCACCAGGCCAACCAGCCGACCGCCTACTACAACAGCTTTGCGCGGGCGTGGGAGCTGCTGCTGGGGGTGCTCGCCGGCGCACTGGTCCCCTACATCCGCTGGCCGATGTGGCTGCGCACGGTGATCGCCACCGTCGCGCTGGCGGCGGTGCTGTCCTGCGGCGCGCTCATCGACGGCGTCAAGGAGTTCCCGGGACCGTGGGCGCTGGTCCCGGTCGGAGCGGCGGTGTTGTTCATTCTGGCCGGCGCCAACCGGCACGCCGACCCCAGCACGAGTGACAAGTTGCCGCTGCCGAACCGGCTGCTGGCGACCGGGCCGTTGGTGAGGCTCGGCGCGATGGCCTACTCCCTGTATCTCTGGCACTGGCCGCTGCTGATCTTCTGGCTCGCGTACACCGGTCACCGGCACGCCAACTTTTTCGAGGGCACGGCGGTATTGCTGCTATCCGGTGTGCTGGCGTATCTGACGACTCGGTTCGTCGAAGATCCACTGCGACACCGCGCACCCGTCAACGTCGCACCCGAGCCGGTGCGGGTCATCCCCTGGCGGACCCGGCTGCGCCGTCCCACCATGGTGCTCGGTTCGACAGTGGCGATGCTGGGCGTGACGCTCACCGCGACGGCGTTTACCTGGGTCGAGCATGTCAACGTGGAGCGCGCCAGCGGCAAGGAGCTCACTGGTCTCAACTCCCACGACTATCCCGGTGCCCGCGCCCTAGTCAAACACGTGCGCGTGCCCAAGCTGCGCATGCGGCCCACCGTATTGGAGGCCCAGAACGACTACCCGCCGTCCACCCGCGATGGCTGCATCAGCGACTTTGCCAACACTTCATTGCTCACGTGCACCTACGGCGACAAGAACGCCACCCGAACCATCGCGCTTGCCGGCGGCTCCCACGCCGAGCACTGGCTGACCGCGCTGGACATCCTCGGTCGCATCCACCACTTCAAGGTGACGACCTACCTCAAAATGGGCTGCCCGCTGTCCACCGAAAAGATGCCGTTGGTGATGGGCAACAATGCGCCATACCCGGAATGCCGCGACTGGGTGCCCAAGGCGATGGCCAAGGTGGTGGCCGACCATCCGGACTACGTATTCACCACCTCGACCCGGCCCTGGAACATCAAACCCGGCGACGTGATGCCGGGTACTTACGTCGGGATCTGGCAGATGTTCTCCGACAACAACGTTCCGATTCTCGCCATGCGAGACACCCCATGGCTGGTCAAAGACGGTCAGCCGTTCAACCCGTCGGATTGCCTGGCCAAAGGTGGCGACGCATTGTCGTGCGGCATCAAGCGCTCCGACGTGCTCGCCGACCACAATCCCACTCTCGACTGGCTCGAGCAGTTCCCGATGCTCAAACCGCTGGACATGAGCGACGCGGTCTGCCGCGAGGACATCTGCCCTGCCGTGGAGGGAAACGTGTTGGTGTACCACGACGCTCATCACCTGTCGGCCACCTACGTGCGCACCATGACCAATGAGCTGGGTCGGCAGGTCGGGGCGGCCACCGGCTGGTGGTGACCGCCGCGAATGACGGGTAGGGGACGCAGGGCGAGCACACCCTGCCACCGATAAGGTCAAAGGATGCCGCCCTCAGTCCCGAGCAGTGGTGCCGCCAGCACTCCGCCCGCGCTAGCCACCGTATGGCCCGGAAGTAGCTATCCGCTGGGCGCCAGCTTCGATGGCGGCGGCACCAACTTCGCGCTGTTCTCCGAAATCGCCGAAAAGGTTGAGTTGTGTCTGATCGAAGACGGCGGTCGCGAGACCCGGATCCCCCTTGATGAGGTCGACGGATACATCTGGCACGCATACCTGCCGACCGTCAGCCCGGGCCAGCGCTACGGATTTCGCGTGCACGGGCCGTTCGACCCGTCAGCCGGCCACCGGTGTGATCCCAGCAAGTTACTGCTTGACCCATACGGCAAGTCGTTCAACGGCGAGTTCAAGTTCGGCCCGGCGCTTTACTCCTACGACATGGCCGCCGCTGCTCACGATCCGGCCGAGACCGGCACACCCCCGCAGGTCGATTCGCTCGGACACACGATGACCAGCGTAGTGATCAATCCGTTTTTCGACTGGGCGACCGACCGCGCGCCGCGCACGCCGTATCACGAGACCGTCATCTACGAGGCGCACGTCAAAGGTATGACCCAGACCCATCCCGCTATCCCCGAAGCACTCCACGGCACCTACGCCGGGCTGGCTCATCCGGCGATCATCGACCACCTCAAGTCGCTGAATGTCACCGCGATCGAACTGATGCCGGTGCACCAGTTCCTGCACGACAGCCGGCTGCTGGACCTAGGATTGCGAAACTACTGGGGCTACAACACCTTCGGATTTTTTGCACCGCACAATCAGTACGCCGCCAACCCGCAGGGCGGCGGTGCGGTGCCCGAATTTAAATTCATGGTCCGGGCGTTTCACGAGCAAGGCATCGAGGTCATCCTCGACGTGGTGTACAACCACACGGCCGAAGGCAATCAGTTGGGCCCGACGATCAACTTCCGCGGCATCGACAACAAGGCCTACTACCGGCTCGTCGATGAGGACCTGCGGTTCTACAAGGATTTCACCGGCACCGGCAACAGTCTCAACGCCCGTATGCCGCACACCTTGCAGCTGATCATGGACTCGCTGCGCTACTGGGTGACCGAGATGCATGTCGACGGCTTCCGCTTCGACCTGGCGTCCACGCTGGCTCGTGAGTTCTACGACGTCGACCGACTCAGCGCGTTCTTCGACCTGGTCCAGCAAGATCCCGTGGTCAGCCAGGTCAAACTGATCGCCGAGCCGTGGGACGTCGGCGAAGGCGGCTACCAGGTCGGCAACTTCCCGGGTTTGTGGACCGAATGGAATGGGAAATATCGCGATACCGTGCGTGACTACTGGCGGGGCGAGCCCGCGACCCTTGGTGAGTTCGCGTCCCGGCTGACCGGGTCGTCGGACCTCTACGAGGCGACCGGGAGGCGCCCCAGCGCCAGCATCAATTTCGTCGTCGCCCACGACGGGTTCACGCTCAACGATCTGGTGTCCTACAACGAAAAGCACAACGAAGCCAACGGTGAAAACAATCAGGATGGCGAGAGCTACAACCGGTCCTGGAACTGTGGCGTCGAGGGACCTACCGACGATCCGGAAATCCTGGACCTGCGCCACCGACAAATGCGCAACATCATCGCCACGCTGATGCTCAGCCAGGGCACTCCGATGATCGCGCACGGCGACGAGATCGGCCGTACCCAGAACGGCAACAACAACGTCTACTGCCAGGACTCGGAATTGTCCTGGATGGACTGGTCGCTGGTCGACAAAAACAGTGACCAGCTGGAATTCACCCGCAAAGTCACCGTCCTACGTAAGAACCACCCGGTGTTTCGCCGCCGCCGGTTCTTCGGCGGCGAGCCGATTCGGACCGGCGATGAGGTGCGTGACATCGCCTGGCTGACACCGGCGGGCAAGGAAATGACACATCAAGACTGGGGTGCCGAGTTCGACAAGTGCATCGCGGTGTTTCTCAACGGCGAAGCGATACCCGAACCCGATGCCCGCGGCCAACGAGTGGTCGACGACTCGTTTCTGTTGTGCTTCAACGCCCATGACCACACGGTGGATTTCATCATGCCCGATGACGACTACGCCAACGAGTGGACAGCGGAACTGGACACCACCGATGCCACCGGTTCGATGAAGCTGGTCGTGCACGACGGGGACGAAGTCTCGCTGCCCGGACGAGCGCTGCTCGTTTTCCGTAAGACTAAGTGACGCATGGTATTTCCGGTACTGTCCACCTACCGGTTGCAGCTGCGGGGTGAGTCGAGCGGTTTCGGGTTTACCTTCGCCGACGCCGAGAACGTGCTCGACTATCTCGCCGAGCTCGGGGTCTCGCATCTGTATCTGTCGCCGATCCTGACCCCGGTCGGCGGGTCAGCGCACGGCTACGACGTCACCGACCCGACGACGGTGTCGGCCGAGCTCGGCGGCGCAGCGGGTCTGGAACGGCTGTCGTCGGCGGCCCGGGCCCGCGGCATGGGGCTAGTTGTCGACATCGTCCCGAATCACGTCGGGGTGGACAAGCCGCAGCAGAACCCGTGGTGGTGGGATGTGCTGCGGCACGGCAAGTCTTCGGCCTACGCGTCGTTCTTCGACATCGACTGGGAGCTGGCTGACGGCCGAATAGTGTTGCCGGTATTGGGTTCCGACGACGACGTCGCCGACTTGACCGTCGACAGCGATCTGTTGCGCCTGGGTGATCTGGCGTTCCCGATCGCGCCCGGCACCGGTGAAGGCACCGGCGCGCAAGTCCACGACCGCCAGCACTACCAGCTGGTCGGGTGGAAGCGCGGAGTGTGTGGTTATCGCCGATTCTTCTCGATCACATCGCTGGCCGGGCTGCGTCAAGAAGACCGTTCGGTCTTCGACACCAGCCACGCCGAAGTGGCCCGCTGGTTTGCCGAAGGACTCGTCGACGGCGTGCGTATCGATCATCCCGACGGCTTGTCTGATCCGGCCGGGTATCTGGCCTGGCTGCGCGAACTCATCGGACCCGACGCCTGGATCGTGATCGAGAAGATCCTCGCCGTCGACGAGGCGTTGGAGCCGACGCTGCCGATCGCCGGCACCACCGGTTACGACGCGCTTCGGGAGATCGGCGGAATCTTCGTCGACCCGAACGGTGCACCGGCCTTGACGGCGCTATTCGAATCCGCAGGCATCGACTACCACCGGATGCCGAGCATGCTGGCCGAGCTGAAGACCGCCGCGGCCACCGATACCCTGGCCCCCGAGCTGGACAGATTGCGACGCAGCATCGTCGCCGCTGCCGGCGGCGACCATCCGCAACTGCCCG